>NZ_SORO01000005.1 GCF_004368965.1 Leptospira meyeri
AAAGGACTTATCAAACCAAAGAAGAAACGACCGAGAGTTCCACAATCTCTCTTTCCATTTTCTGATGTTGTTGCTCCTAATGATGTTTGGTGTGTTGACTTTAAAGGCCATTTTACCGTAGGAAACGGGCATCGTTGTGATCCATTGACGATAACCGATGCTCATAGTCGTTATCTACTTGCCTGCGAAATCTTAAGCAAAACGAATGTCGAGCAAACAAAAGCCGTCTTTGAAAGGGTTTTTATAGAATATGGACTTCCAGTTGCTATTAAGTCGGACAATGGTGCGCCATTTGCAAGTAAGGCGATTGGTGGCCTCACAAGTCTTTCTATTTGGTGGTTGAAACTAGGGATTCGACCGGAACGGATCCAACCTGGGAAACCATCTCAGAATGGACGTCATGAACGGATGCATCGAACTCTTAAAGAAGAAACTGCTTTGCCACCAAGGTCAAGCCTTGAAGCTCAACAAATTTCCTTTGATAACTTTCGATATGAGTTCAATTATGTTCGACCTCATGAAGCATTAGGGTTTCTAACTCCAGCTAAAGAATACAAAAGGTCCATTCGCGAGTTTCCCAAAAAGATCTTAGAGGTTGCATATCCAACTCATATCGTTACTGATAAAGTTCACGAAAGTGGATTTGCGCAGTACGGGCCCCATCGAGTCTTCTTTGGAAATCCCTTCATTGGAGAGGTAGTTGGATTTGAAGAGATCTCAGACAGACATTGTCGCCTTTATTTTGCGAACGCAATTCTTGGAATTTTAGATTTGTATACGAGTAAAGTGTTGAAATACCAGAAGCTTTTGTATAGAATTGATGAATCAGAGTGTAACCCATGTGAGTAATCTAATGTGTTACCGATGTGCCTTTCTATACATCAAATAGCGTTTGTTATGCGACATAATATATATTATAGGAAGTTGCATATCACCTGGCATTTTATTTAATATCCGTTATTCTAATAATGAAAACCACTTCCGAACGAATCAAAACGATTCCAAAGTCTTTGAAACTCATTCGACCAGTTTATGGTTCATATAGACTAAATTTTAGCTGAAACAATTAAGGTTGCTTATGAATTCTTACTTAGTTTACATTAGGGTATTTCGGACATAAGATGTCCCCCTTTCTACCAACCTAGCTTCTTCGCTCGCTTTTGTATCATTTCAACATACTTCTTCGTACCAAATTTCCAAAATGGATACAGTTTTACTTTTTCAACAAGCAAAGGTAACTTTGACTGGATTTGTAAGAGAGTTCTATCAACCACTAGTTCTGAAAGATGGATCGACTTCCCAAAAGTTTTAATATCTGCTAGATTGATTTTATTTTTCTTACCATTCAATGTGAGAGCTAAATCTTCATTGTCTTCGGGAAAAAATAATTTTACTGCCAACAAATCATAGGCTGGTGCTAACTTGATTCTACCTTCAATATCAGTTTGGATGGAAAAGTTCTTCAAATGCATATCCGAATTGCCTGTAAGAAATGAGAATACGATCATTTCGAAGAATCGAACTAAATCAATTCCTGGAGAAGTTGTGTTCTGTTTGATCCACCGGCCAATCGATTCATAAGATCCTTTGTATTTATCTTCAGTTAATCTTTCGGTTAATTGGCAAAAATCTTCTTGAGCAATTTTTATATTCTTCTCACGGTCGAATCGTTTGGTGATATAAGCCAGTTCTCCTGATTTTAATCGAATCAAGGAAGATGTTGCTACGGGAAAAGAGAATTCTTTTGCAAGTAACATGGTAAGATGTTCATTTTCTGGAAGATTCGTAAACTCTTCTGAGGGAGGTTTTAGAATGAAATCTCCTTTCATTCCGAGGATAGTGAGTCTTGTTGATTTAGGATTAGAGGTATCGAGATCAAGAGATATTTTTGATTGAGCTCCAGTAACTGTCATCCTTGATTCAATGTTTTGTTTTGCCAACTCACGAATAGACTTAATATCGATATCAATTTCTGGAATTTTATTTTTCCCAAACAAAAGTTTGCTGCAATGAGAATGATAGTCATCTTCACTCTGTTTCGCACATAGGAGGCAAAATTTCATTTTCTTTCCCCTATTACACTGACTGCACCAATACAATCTTCACATACTGTCAGTAGGATACCAAACCGATCTTTTTTATTAAGTTTCCAAATGTTTTGTGTGAGGTTAAGCAACCAACCTTCAGGGATTAAACCATCAAAAAATGGAAAAAGAGTTTTTGATTGGTATGGTTCTTTTTGTTTTGGCAAAGTAAAACTAATCGCAGGATAGGCTTCATTATTTAGGAAACTTTCGTTGTATTGGAATACATAGCCATTTTCATTCTCGAATATCTCTCCTGCAAAAATATCTCTGTAGAAAACGTTTCCCTTACGATTCATATTCGCTACCTTTTGATTTTGGTTTTGGAACCAGTTTCGCACCGAAGGCTTCTAATACCTGATTCACTTTGTCCATTCTTAGTGATGGCTTTCCTTGTTCTAATTCTCTAATAAATCGTAAGCCAACGCCTGTCATGCGAGCTAGATCTTCCTGAGTTAATGAATTCTTTTTTCGTTCCTTTTTGACAAAATCAGATAAATGATCTAGTTCCATATATGTACCTTATCGGGTATAAAAATTAAGAAGTAAAGCAAAATAGTCCCGATCGGGTATATTCCATATTGCCAACGGATGATTATACCCTAAAGGGTACAATAAGGAGAATTATAAAAAAAACCGAAGCAATTTTACATTTTTTTCATAAAAATTCGAAAAATCGCAAAATGAGTTCTCCGATATTCGAAAACTTTATAAAATCTAGGTAAGAAATTGAAGGAGAATAGATATGATAAATCTATTAGAAACAAAAGAAGAGAGTATTCTGACTCAAGAGCAAATTCAAAGTGCTGTGATGATTATCCAGGCATTGCATAAAAGAAAAGATAGCTTTCAGATCCTTTTCCCTGAACTATCAGCCGAAAAACAGAATGCTCTACACTTTATAAGTGAAGGGAAAAGCTATCGTGAGGCAGCATTGATAATAAAAAGGAATCATACGATCATTACCCAATGGTCCAAGAATGATCCAAAATTCAAAAAGGCACTTGATAAAGTTAAAATGGAGATCCAAAAATCCATTCGCATTCACGAGATGCTACGCCAAGCAGGAAATGAAGAGAAGATCTCCACTTCACAAAATAATGAAGATTCGAGGATCCAAGTCATTCAATAGACTCACTCTTTTCAGATTCCCTGATTCCTTTTCAGGAGATCTATTGTAGTTGCAGCAATTGCAGCACATAATATGCGTTATCGTAAGTGGGGGTTTCTCCGAGTATATACTCGGAAGAACCCCGGAAATAAAAAAATCCATCTGACAGAATCCAATACTAAATGCATCAAATGCAGCAGCATGGAATCAAATTACATAAGTTTATTATAATAATATCAATTACCACATTTTTAAGACCCCATTTTCTGAACTTAAAAATATGAGATTCTTAAAAAATTTTTCGTACAGCAAGAGTAAAAAAAATTCAATAAATATGCGATATCGGTTCTCCGATATTCGATTTCTTTATAGAATTTAGTCAAGGTGATCACTTGGCGACCTAAAAGACCTCCTTTTGAAAACCCCAGAAAGTGCGATGATTTATAATCCTACGGGAGCTTTTGTCGGACTTTCGAAATTTTAAAAGCAGGAGGGCCGTATATGGTCGAGCTATGTCTACAAGAATTAGCGGAAGAAAGGTTTAAGAGGAACAGGATAGGCAATATCTGTGAAGTGAGATGGAATAAACTTCGGAGACAGTACGGAAAAGAATCAATGAACATAAGACATGTAAAACGAATCACGAACAGAGTCACTTGGAATTGTCTTAAGAAATACAATAAGAAAAATCATGAGGTATATAGCAAGATTGGATACATGGGATATGCATTCACAGTAAAGAGAGGTGATAAAGAAGCTGATATGAAGGAATTAAAAGTGGCTCTCGATAGAACCTTATATTATATGAATTCAAAAATCTACAGAAATAGAATGCAAGGATTAGAAATACCAATCATGACCTTTGAAGGCAATGGAATCGATGGGCAATACAATCCTCACCTCCATGGTTATGTTTTAATCCCGAAAGGAGAAGTGAGAAACTTTAAAAGGAAACTAAGAGAAGAATTAGCAAAATCATTGTTCAATCGGCCTAAAGAAAATGGTCCTAGAAGGAAGCCAAATAAGCTTTGGATGCAGAAAATAAAAGGAGATGGTGTTGCATACTTTGGATACTGCGGACGAGAAGAATCACCTGAACATGGCCAAGAACTGGATAAACTTGATTGGGATTTGTCTTCCTTTGGATTTGTATCAGAACCTGACCACAAAAGGAGCAAACGCCTCATGAAGAGGATTTATCGCAGATTCCCTGAAACAGAACTCAACTCTGAATTATTCCATCGCGTCATTTGCATGTTGCACTGGATCCATAAACGAAAGTCTATGCCTTATTATTTAAGAACGTTTATTCCTCCTTTTGAAACATTCAGTTTCCCTAAGGAACAAAAGAAAAAAAAGAAAAGTTCTAACCCTTACCAAACGAAAGAACCGATTCTCAGTAGCATTCCAGTTTCAGACAGGAATTCCCATGATCAAATCGTTTGGAACCAATGCAGCACCACTAGAAATTCAATCCCTGTGAACTGAATCTCTTTGCTGTATTTGGTGTAAAAATTCGACAAATTCGAAAAATTCGACAGTAAAGGAGTCGGTTTTGTCGAAATTTAGAGATGGATTTTACTTCCTAATCGAGATTAGGTGCTGAAAATGCTGACGATTCTAAATCAGAAGTGATTAAAATCCAATCGACTTTATATTCGTGTTTGATTTGAAAGACACTTCTGACTGAAGACTTGTAATCACTTCCTCCGTTGAAATTTCGTTTGGTCCTCGAAATCGAAATCGGTTCCAGACAGCGCGTATATCGCCCACAGTGAGTTCAGGTATGTCTTTAATCGTTTCTTTCTCTAGAAAGGTAAATGTTTCTTTGAGTAGTGGGAAGTATTTCATTACAATCAAAACTTTATCTTCTCTCCTTAATGGTTTGAATTCCCCTTTCCATGCAAATCTTCGCATAGCCGCTGGATCAAAGTCTTTCACAAAGTTAGTTGATGCGATAAAGATTCCTTTGAAGGTTTCCATCCAGGTAAGAAACTCATTGGTTTGTGAAATTTCCCAGGAACGACTTGCGAGGTCTCGACTTCTAAAAAAACTATCTGCTTCATCCAAAAAGAAAATGGATTTTTTCATTTCCGCTTGTTGGAACGCACGTGCGATGAGTTTCTCTGTGACGCCAACATAAGGACTTTGTAAATCGGATCCACGTTTCTGAATTAACTCAAGATCGTGTTTCTTTGCTAAATACCTAACATATTCCGTTTTTCCAGTTCCTGGTTTGCCATAAAACAATAAGCATAAGGAACCCAAGTTTGATTCTTCTGAATCGTCCCATTTGTTTTGAAACTCTTCTATTAACTTCTCTAAATCCATTAGATTTGCATCTACATGTAGGATTGTAGGATCATAAGGAGTAGCAGACAAAAGTGGTTTTTGAATCTTACCTTTTGTTAAATGTGTGTGTTTGTTCATCACATCTTTAATCACAGAAAGGAAATGATCATTTGATGACTGACTGCAAATCTTTTTGGCCGCTTTGACAACGGTGGAAATCCCTCCTACTCCCGCAGGATAGGTATGTGCAAGACTTTCAATTTGTTCTAAAGACAATCTGTTTTTAACCTTTTCGATCTCCAAAATTCGATTCCAATAATACAACCTTTGTTTCGGTTCAGCAGGAAAGAATTCGATGCTATAGTCAAATCGACGAAGAACCGATTCATGGATGGTGTCAGATTCATTGGTGATGATGATGAGTTTCCCATTCATTTGGTCTAAAAATTCATTCATCCAAATTTTTTTCTCAGGAACCTTTTCGTTATGGTAGTTGTTACCTCCTCCTCCTTCATTCAGAATGTCATCGGCTTCATCAAATAATAAAACACTTTTGGATTCTTTAGAGAGTGTGGTTCCAACAATCAGGGCAGTTCTTTTTTCTTCGATATCTTCTGCTTTGTGATTGTTGATTTTATAAAGATTTCGTTTCACTTCAGAAACTAAACTCTTTGCAAATTCCGTTTTTCCAGCTCCGGGGGAACCATAAAATAAGATCTTACAAGGCCCTTCATCTTGTAACAAGGATACCAAACGAGATACATCCTTCTTAGAGAAAATAAAGGAAGAAATTGGATGGGTTTCTTCATTGATTCGATTTAAATAATTCAATCCGTATGTTTCTTGTGAATCATCTGTTAGAAAATGAAAAAAAGAATCCCTAATCTCCACCGGGTCATCTTTTTCATGTGAACGAGATATAACTCCAAACTTGATTAATTTTGTTTCCGCATGGATCATTTGAACGTATTCAGAGCGACCAAGTCCAGTTACCCTTTTTGCAATTAATTGTAAAATATTGGAATTTAAAGAACGGCTAATCCAATCATCAAAACTAGAAAACTCCATTCGAATGAATAAGAATAAAATGAATTCTATATAATTTTCTGAGATCCCAAGTATTTGGAAGGTATTTTGAATCTTTCGATACAATTTGGAATCGTATAAATGGAAATCCGATTTGATTCGTATGCTTTCTAATTTTAATAAACGAAAGATCTGTTTTCTGCCATTCGGAAATCGTTTACAAAAAGTATTGGTATCATTTTCCAATTCTTCGGATAGATATTCTGTGCCTTGAGTGCAATGATAAGTTTCATCCCAATAACGAGATTTTCGACGTCTATAGTGGTCTTCATCCTCGTTATTCATTGCTTTCAATTTTTTTTCATCTGGTTTGAAGACGGTATCAACAAGAGCCTTCTTTGCATGTAAGTCATACATGTCAAAAAGTGGTTCCGTTCTATTTTTACCAAAGGAATCAAAATTACTGATTATTTTTATGATAAAGTGATGAAGTAATTGGATGTGTTCTTTTTCTGAAGAATCAAATAGAGATTCTTTTATCTTTCGTTTGGGCATTTTCCATCTCCTTTCTATAGGGAAAGGATACTGGTTTTGGGATTCGAATTCGGAATAAGTTCTTCCGAGAAGAAAAAGTTTTATTGAATCAAATTTGATTGAATCATTTGATTTGGAATTCAATCTAAGCTAGAGGATAACACTTTCACTTCCGGATAAACGAAAGCAGAAAGTTTTCCCCCGATGCCACAACCAGTATCGACAAAAATGTGATTCCCATACTTTCGAATTGTCTTTCCTGGAATATGTCCTTGTATGATGTATTTCTTTGTTACATGGTCCAGATTTTCTCTAAAACCAGAATACAATAAATCATTTTGAGATTGTTCCTTTAGATTTTTACGATCATCAATGCCTGCATGACTAAAGAATGCAGAGTGATTTTCATAAGAGAAAATGAGCTCATTTTGAATCCAATGGAGATGATCCATTCCGATCTGGAAGTGATTGAGAATTTTCATTTGCTTTCTATCATCTTTTCCATATCGATGATTGAAATTTAAGAATTCAAATTCATGATTCCCCATAAGAAAGGTTGTGATTCGATTGAGGGAAAGAAAGGTATCCAATACTTCTGATAATTCTTGGCCATAGTCAAAATAATCTCCGAGAAAAATCAATCTATGTGTGGGGTATGCCTCCGCTTGCCTAAGTATCTCATGTAAGGATTTTGCAGAAGCGTGTATGTCCCCAATGGCAATCCAGTTTTCATTGATATCGTTTGTTTCATTCGGGAAGAGTGAAATTGGTAACCTCCCTTAACGTTCCATAATTCAGAAATGAAATCTTTCCCTTTCGATAAGCCCATAAAACCTTTCTATCTTGTATCTCATTGGGAATTTTCATCGAACTACGATCCAAAAGTTCGTAGGCATTACTTTTTCCGTTAAAGATTACATCGTTTTCTTGATGAGATTTGTGAAATGATACATTCGTCCACTTAAGTGAATTGCATTGATCGAATGAGCTCGTATCAGTACTCATAGGAAGAATCAGGCGAGAGAATTCCTTTTCTTGGTCCGAAAACCATTTTCCATTCCATTTGACAGCACCCAAAAAACCAGAACTTGTGATTATATTTTTCATCATTAACACCTTCCTATTTTAATTTTCATGCATCATATATAGTTTTCGTTCCAAAACTCGTTCGATTTCGCGAATGATTGATTTTTGGACAACTCTTTGAATCTCGAACAATTTACCTTCAAAGACAGGATTCAATTTTTCATATAGATTCCTTGTCAGTTCGTTTCTTTTTATCGTATCGAGTACTACCGAAACGGTTTGAGGATCTTCTTTCTTCAGAAGATGAATCACACCTTCGATGGGAAAGTAATTTAATTGAAGGAAACTTGGATAGAGTTCCTCTTCCGTTTTGATTCGAATCGGTATTTCATGGAAACGATTGCTAATCGATTCTGATAGTGAAGATCGAATAAAGCGAAAAGCTTTAGCTCGGCCACCAATACACCGAGTTCGATTGCTATCCTCGATGGTTTGGAGATTTTTAAGCTCATTTGAATCTAGTTCGATGAGAATGCCATCATACCATACTTGTAAAAATTCAATGATTGATCGTTCGGGCCGGCCGTTCAAAGCGATGATCTTTTCTTCTTCAGTAAACTCTTCAAATAATAGAAATAGTTTTTGATCAAAGTCTGTAGTGGGATGCAAAACTTTTTCTTTAAAGAGTTCATCGAATAACTTCAATTTAACATTCATTTGTGATTTTCACTCCAAATTTATTTCCAATGGTCACTACCTCTCCCTCAAACTTTGGGATTCCATTCACGAGAATCAAAACAGGTTCAATGTATTCGGTATCTAACTCTAATACCGTGTCAATAGAGGCAGATTCAAGGGTTGATAGAGGAATTTTTCCTCTTCCTAAAACAACTGTTACATCTAATTCTACATCACTAAATTTTGCCATTCCCGCCCCTCCAATGAAATTTTCTTAAAAAAGTTTGAGAAAAAATAAATATACAATGACCTAGAAACAGATCACTAGAACCTACCTTCCATTTGATAACGAGAGGAAAAATCATGCAGATTTCGTTTTCTGGAAACAACTGCAACGATTCACGTGTTTCCGGTTCAATTGTATCGATCCTTGGTTTGAGATTAGGATGATACATTGAAAAACCATTGATGATTGGTTTCATAAAACAATCCATGATCAAATCGAATAGGATTCCAATCTCAATATTTGTGATTTGGTTTTCCTTCCGATTGATTCTATGTTTTGCATTTGCCAAAGAACCTCCAAGTACTCCATATAAAAGAGGAGTGATGGATGTTTCATCCCAGAGCATCGCAAACGTTTCCTCTTTTCTTTCTAACCTTGCGGACCAAAATAGGAATTGTAACTTTGTAGAATCTGGTAGATCGCCAAAGGTAAGAATTTTTGGTGGTTCTGACATTTCGATGGAAACAGGAAAGGATGTGACTCTTTGCATGTTTCTTTCCATTGCGACTAGTATTGCATCAAATGCACTTTTGATGATTTCTATCTCTTCTCGTAACAATCGGAGTGGTTTCTTCCAATTGTAAACAATTGGTCCCAACTGATTTGTGTTTTGGTGCATAGCTTACCTCCTTTCTACTTCATTGTTATATCCTAAAGAACTGATTTTTTAAATCCATCGCCAGTATAACATCAATAGACTTTTGTCAACCATTTTTATATTCCTCTAAAAATATTTTTCGCAAATACTTGATGCGAGATTTAATCTGAATCTTCTGGAACCAACTTGCACCATACAGAAGGTAAATTCTCATAAGCGAAGCTTGAATTGAATGTTGATGATTATATGATTGAATGTATATCCTTGAAATCGAAGAGAACTTGGAAAAATCTAAGCGAATGAAGGCATCTCGGCCTCCATTCGATTGAAGTATGTTTATTCCTTTCTTGTGATTTGTAAATACCCGCTTGCTAAGATGAGTAGAGCAGATACCAAAATCACCAAGGCAACTTTATTGAATCCTGAATCAATGATCGTATAGACCAATGAAATGGTAGAAATCACTCCCACTGCGAGTACGATCAGAGATGCCGATAAGGATTGGCTATTGTTAGGATTGATTACATTCAAAATTGTCAACGGCGGAACAGCAAAGGCACCAAGTAAGGTAAGAGCCGATAAGATTAAACCAGTGCTAATACTTGCCGTTTGGTTGAACATAGATCCCATTGCAAAACCAAATAAGACAATTGCCGATGTTGGTAAAATGATGACGGATCCAAAAATACCGCCATATAGTTTCAATGCTTTCATTCAAATTCCTCTTTAAATTTCTAGATTTGTTTTCATGTTGGAATCTTTTCCAACATTTGAACAGCATTGAATCTAACACGATCAAGATGGTTTGTTCGGAAATTCTTTTTCCGATGATACAGAACGAAGATATTTCTAGACTGACAGTTTAGACTAGCCCAAGTTCCTTACAAAATTTAATAAAGGGAATGACTCTTCCACTTGCACTTGAACCAAAATCATTCTTCCCAAGGTGCACTTGATAAAACTCTGGAATTTTAGTTCTTGCTCTGAAATATTCAATATGCCGACTTAAAATTTTATCACCTGTTTTGCATTCTACTGCAAAGATTGGAACCTTGTTTTTTAGAACGACAAAATCAATTTCCCTTCCATCTGTATCTCGTAAATATCTGACCTCCATAGGGAAGCCTTGAGTGTCCGTAATGAAATGGCAATACTTGAGTAAATGGCTTGCGACGAGATTTTCAAAGCGAAACCCGTTTTCTTCCACTTGGGACCAATCCCACATATATAACTTTTTCAACTTTTTCACTGCCCTAATTTTCGGAGTTCCATACGGAGCTATCGTAAAACAATAATAAAGTGAAGAAAGAGCCTCCACCCATCTTTCTACCGTAGGTTGAGAAACAGACAAATCCTCCGCTAAGCTTTTCAAGGAAAGTGGAGATCCAACTCTTGTTGGTAAAATTTCAGAGAGTAACAAAAGTGAAGAGATATCTTTTATATTTTCTAAATCGCGAATATCTTCAGAAGCGACCTTAACCATACGGTCATTCTGCCAAATCCGATGTTCGTTTTCATTTTGCAAAAATAAGGGCTTTGGAAATCCTCCAAACTTCATAAGCAAATCTAAGTCGGATTGATTTGGATTTTTACTCATCTCCGTGACAGAAAATGGATGTAATCGAAAATAACGATATCTTCCGAGAAGCGAGTCACCGCCTTTTCGAAATGTATCAAGTCTTGCTGAGCCTGTTACTATAAATCGATTTTCCTCAAAATGCTTATCATATAAGCCTTTTATCAGATTTCGCCATTTGCTATATTTGTGGATTTCGTCTAAAACAATTGTTTTGCTCTGACTTAAAGGAAGTTGGTCTTTCAAAATCAAAACCTTATCGCTGTTTCGATCCCAATTCAAATAACCGGGATTTTTAATGGAAGGTGGTTTCAAGAATTGTAGCGCAAGCGTTGTTTTCCCAACTTGCCTAGGACCTCCAATAAACAACATTTTTCGATTTAATATGTCCTGTAAATGGGGGTGCAGGTACCTGAGTTTTTTCATATTAACTTTAAACTACTCATGAGTGTTTTAAAGTCAATATTAAACTACTCATTTTTATCTACCCTACCTCTTCACTCCCTCCAATGAAAACGGATTTAGAAATTGCCGTTTCCAAAGTAGGTTTCGATCGACTTGGCTTAACTCTGCTTCTTCACAAACCGATTTCCATTTTTTTTCAATCGTTTGAATTTGGTGTTTTACTATCTCAGTCGCTTTTTGTTTCGAAAGAAGGAACTGATTTCTCGCTTGTAAACAGACTTGGATTTGGCTCCTTCTATCTTCGCCAGTGATGAGCATGGCCTGCGTTGCTTCGTTACCCGATCTTGCCTGAGGGCAAATATCGTAGGCTGGTGTCAAACTGAGTGAATTGCCATTCCAAAAGGCAGCATGGTTTCTTGCATGGTCATCTGTATTCCCGGAAAGAATATTGAAGACCAATCTTTTGTAAAGTTCTTCCAATGTTTCCTTGGGAGAAACAAATCGGTGCCGGATAATTTCACATAGTGTTTCATAACTGGCATAACGCGCTAACATCTCATCGAGTCCCAAAAGCGTGAGAGCCGATACAATTCGTTTCCTCGTCCATCCATCTTTCTTTCGGATGCGATCAAATCGTTTGATGAGAAGAACATCCTTTTTGGCCGCTTTTGTAAGTTTGACATCGGCGACATCGATTCCAACTAGCTTAGCCAAGCGCATAGAAATGTATTCAGCTTTCACAACATGATAGTAGTCAGCGGTGGATGCAAACTTAGCCACATACTTAGTTTCTTTTTCTTCTACCAATGCTTTGGGTCTCGCACCACCGATGGATGTTCCATGGAGGAGTGCAAAGTCTAACTCCTGATTCAAAGGGATTCCCTTTTCTACTTTTTCTGATGAATCTAACAGTTCTTCTAAGGAAATATTTGTAGATTTTCTTGGCACGTATTGTGTCGGTGATTCTTGAAAGTCAAGTGCCCCTATTCGATCGGATCCTGATTCTAAAAGATATAACAACTCACTTAGGTCACCCGTGTCTTTGTCTTTCGCCTTTGAACCAGAAACTTTGTTTAGGATCACTCGCCTTCCCCATGCATCTGGAGATGCATCTCGAATGGCATTTGGCATCTTAAGATTGTTTAATAAGGGAAGTCTACCTTCTATGAGTGGTAATTCTGCTTCATAGATTGAATAAAGATTTGCATTGTCTTTTGCTTTCTCTAAATAACTTCTACCATAATTGAAATAGTAATAACCATTTTCTTCTTCGATCCTTCCACAAACAATGGGCTCCACTTTCCCATCCAACCAAATCCAAACATAAGCTTCTTTAGAAGTCATCTTTTACCTTCTTCGTTTTGGTTCGAATGCGTTTTGGCATCAATGTCAATTTGTCTGACGCAGTTTGAATGGATTGAGATAATGTTGGACTCTCACTTGCAAAGAGTGGTATTCCAAGGATGACGGCCGCTTCCAAGGCCAATCCAATTGCCACTGTCATATCCCCTGCTTCTATTTTTTGTAACGTAGTCCGAGAGATTCCAATGCGTTCAGCAAGTGTTTGTTCCGACCAGGCCTTTTCTTTCCGTGCCAGTTGGATTTCCTTTCCGAGAAATGCACCGGCTTCTTTTGCCAATCGAGAATAGGTTCTTGTGATCTTCATGATGCATTCAATTCCGTATTATTGACCATTTTAATACTCATTAAAGATGATTACGACCATTTTATTGGTCATTTTTATAACATATTTCAGATTTTTCAATTTCTACAAAGAAACTATCAGCTGAAACTTTCTGAAAATATGAAACTCCCTCACCCATCTCCAACAACCACTGTGGTAATCGAATTCACAATCCTTGCCAAGTGCTTCGAAGTTGGGACCTCTCCTTCAAATAATACTCGTTCCACGGCCTTTCTCGTAGCTTCCGGAAATTTGTTTAACATCCCCGTGTACAAATCCTTTGTACCAATCTTTGAATTCTTCTGTAGAGGAGTTGTTGTTTCATCCAAGGCTGGAAGGGAAAAAACCATTGCGCTGGCTTGTGAATGGACAATCGTCTCTTCTATTAGCTTCGTACTGTCATCCAAAGCAGACCCCAGAGATAAGAAGCGTCTTCGGCCGTCAAACCCTGTTTGAACGACAAAACCTCGTTTTTTCAGTCTGGAGATCATACGCGAAACTGTATCTGGCTTCAAACCCAGAAGGTTCGCAAAATGTTCGTTTGATGCAAAACACTTTCCACTCGAAGTAAAACTTTCAATTTCAGAAAGAATCACCTTCTCAGCAATGGAAAGGTCCCTCCTACTCTCTATTCGAGCAGGGATCCAAATTCCTTGTCTCATATTGTCCCTTCGGTTTGCCTAGACACGCCTTCGGCCAAACCATTTAACTTTCTTTTTGTGGCGGGGGATCAAGTTAGGTGAAGTGATCCGAGGTCTTTGCCTACCTCATCCGACAAATGCCTATTACCGGACAGTAAAACCTAAATCCAAACGCAGGATTTTGTCAACCACAATGAGACATAATTTTAGAGATTTCGGGGGAAGGAGAAAGGTCCCCCAAGAGGGCAAACTCGAGGGGGAATCGCGTCTTTTTGGATCTTCACCTAAGACAATTCAAGGAAACAATGGAATGTGAAAAAGTACAAGAATTTTTTCTTGGTTACGAAATATTTTAGATTATTGATTTAATTGTTATCCACACTATCTTTTATGAATTTATCGAAATCAGGAACAGCATCGTCTAAATTGCTTTTTAAGACTGCCAATGAAGAAACTTCATTTTTATCTTTCATAACCCATTTGGTCTTCTAAGTCGGCCTGTAATTTTCGTTTGTATTTGAGCTCGTATTTTTTCACAAGTTCACGAAAATCAGAAGTGCTAGCACCTTTCCAATTTTGCAAAGATAAGTAGTTTAAGTTTGGAAGATCTAAAATGCAATCAAGTTCCTTTTTTCCATCTTTCGCTTTTAAAACACTTAAAAGACGAATGCTTGAAAAATTGCGTAAAGTATCACAAAAAGTAAACTCACTGTTAAACTGAATTTCATACAAACCTAAGTTAGTAATTCCAGTCTCAAAAGACCTACAAAAAAATAAATCTTGAACTAATTTTCTACTTTGGAATAGCAAACTCTTCTTGATCTGATTAGCTTATTTAAAATATGAACAAATCAATTTTAAGTCAACTTTATTGCTTGATATAGCCACTTCCTCTAAATTCGACCAATCGCACTGGCGTATATTTCTAAAGAATAAATCATCAAATTCTTCGCTATGTATGCCAAGAGATTTAATCTTAAATTTAACGCAAACATCACTTATAGAAAAATTTTTTACGTTACTTGATTTGTGAACTACCAGAGTAACTAAGTCACTATCTGGTTTGTCTGGTGTAAGCCTAATTTTTCTAGTAACTAATTCGTCATTCACATCAGCCTTTGAGGAGTTACTAATCTTGGAAGATTGACATGAGAACCAGAACAAACTAAAAATCAAAATTAATTTCACGGGTAACTTTCTCTTCATTTTATATAATCAAATCGTCTTGGAAGTTGATCTCGATATACATATGTAGTTCTATTACTACCTAGTCCAGTTTTCAATGGATTCTCGAGATCAAATAAAGTTCCATTCATCTTCGAATTGCCAGTATCCACGAATGTATTAGTAACTTTCCCATTAACATCAGGTGCATTGCGATGTAAACTTATGGTGTGTCCATTCAAGTTTATATCTTCTTTCACTCGCAATGTAATCACCTAGGGTTTATCCTTTAATAATTTATCGCCCAGCTCCTGGTATACCCTCTCCCTTTCCATGCGCATGTCTACATTGGTATCATTTTGGGCGAATGTCAATTCAGGCCTTTTAAATTTACCCAATCCGTGAGAATAATAATTAACAACTGCTTCGGTATTCACTGTCATATCACTTTTATTGATAAGATTGTTTTTAGCACAATCCTTTATGAATTGGTCAAAGTCAGGAACCGCATCTCCTAGATTTGCTTTCAATAAGGACCAATTGGAAAATGCCACGCACCAACGATCTCTGATAAATCCAGGATCACTTGGTGAATTGGTATCATTCACAAATCCAAATGGAAGCTCAAAAGCTTTTGTTGAATCTTTGCTTTGGTACGCTTCCGATCCGGCCAAATTTTTTGAATATCCAACTAAGGGTATCCATTACTCCTCAGCTCCAAAAAATCAATCTCTCTAGATACCGGCCCACAAAACAAAAAATTGAATGTAGAAAATACAATATTAGCATCTAACAGATGAGCCATGGATAAAGATCTACCTCTCTCTTTTACTTTTGAAATTGTTATCTCATGTATCCCTTTATTTGAAATTTGAATAGTAGGACACACAAATTTGTTTCGCTCAAGGTATTCACAAGTATCCTTCGAGTATAGATCGGACGGATGGTTTGGATCATAGACTTCTTTGAATCGAAAGCCGTGATAAATTGTTACTTCACTTTTCCGGCAGTCAAAATATGACATTTCACTGTATCTGAGTTTCGAAATGGCAAAATACTCACCAATGTTTAAGGGAACCGCAAAGGAAGGATTGATAGGACGAAGGTTCGCAACTTGCTTGATATGATCCTCTCCCGAACAGTTGTTATCCCCATGGCATTCCGTTATATCTTTGAAAATTTTTGTTTGGATCACCACGACTCCTTCATTGAGGTTATTATTGAAACGAAGATAGCCGTAGTCGGAACTGTTTAAAACTTCAACTTCATTCTCTTTGTTCGGTGGAGAGGAACATAGGAGGAATGATAAAGATAATAGGAGTAAAGGGATTAAATTGCCTTTGTATATGTTTACCATTAAAAACATTCCTTTAGTTTTTGTCGTTCTTCATCTCTTCGCTTGCATGTTTTAAAACTTCGCTAATCGTTTCAATGCTTTCTGAATCAATTTCAATTGGACATTTTTTTAATACACCTAACGAAAATATATATTCCCGATATCCTAATGCTTCCATAAAACCTGTGTTTTTTGGATAGATGAAACAGATTTCTACTTTCTTAAAATCTCGGGAAAGTACCTTGTTGATCTCTGAAAGCCTTTCTTTCAATATAAATAGTTTTAAAAATGCTTCCGAAAGTTTCCTTGCACCTCCGATATGAAATTTATTTCCATTATTTGACTTAAAACCAGAAACAGTAATTTCACCTAAAATTAAAGTCCCTCCTTTTTCACCGATCACATCGGGCTTTGTTCCCAAAAGTTCTCGAGTATTCAGGGATGTAATTCCATATTCTTTCAGAAAACGTTCACGCAATACTTGTTCAATTTTAATAAGTCTGGTCGTGTTGCCCATATATTTCTCGTTTGTTCCAAAATCAATTCTAAGCTAAGAAACGGGGATCATGATCGTCAAAATTTTTAATATTTATTTTCTAATGCAAGCTTCTTTAGAAAATCATTTATAGTATTACGAAACTTCATCCCCCCTAACCCTTCTTCCGATACTCCGACACATAAGGAACATCTATTCCAAATCGAATCTTCAAACACAACAGTAGATCCATTAAGTGAGCATCAAGCACAGATCGGTAGTGATCCTTGCGATAGCCACCAAACAAGCTTATGGTCGTCGGAAATTTCTTCAGGTCCTTATCATAAGGAACCAGTTTTTGATACATCCATTGTTTGAGATGCAACCACTCTTCTATCGACAAACTCCCACCTAAATCATCATCAATGAGTGAATCAGCACCCGAACAAAATACAATATAATGGATTTTATTTTTGTCTATGTCTTCCATTACAGATTCAAATTGTTGTTTTGCATCTCTTAGATAGGAATCATGCCTTCCGCCTGGATTGATATTATAAGGAATTGCCTGGATGACATCGAGAACAAACGATTTTGAATCTTCAATGGAATTTCCGAAATGTCCGTCTAAATCAATGTATACCCCTTTCAAATCTAACTCTCGATACAATTTAACTGAAGCAATCACTTGTCCTGAAAAGGTACAAAATGCACTCCCTGATTTTGGCTTTGCATGATGAAAACCAGATGTAGGACTGAATGTTACCCAATCCATAAGAAAACTATCTCGGATCGCATGGTATAAAGAAGCATTCGTATAACACACGGAACTTGCCAATTCTATACTCCATTCAAATCCATTGGAAGATGCCAATGGCTGTGTACCATGAAAAAATGCATCCACATAGGATTTGTGATGCGCGATGAGAAATTCCTCTATGGAGAACGGGGACCAATCATCTTTGATGGGAAAGTAATTTGCATAGCCTAACTCTTGGATTAGATCCATGAACATCTTTGGTTTTTGGGGACTCATGGAATAACCAATGCATTCGTTAGGTGACATTTCTTTGTGATAATAGGTTTGAATCATGTAGAAACTCTATCAAGAGGAGCTCATGGCTTTCGGAGATTTTGTTTCCGTTCTTGAATCATTTCGAAGCCTTCAGAAAGAAAATCAATAGCTCAGAAAACTAGAGCTTTCGTCCAAATTGTCCTATTTTTTACCACAAGACCCCTGACATTTTTGTCGCCCCACCTACGACATTTTTGTCGGGGGGGATACGACATTTTTGTCACCTGACCTACGACATTTTTGTCGCCCATAATATTAAAAAGGAATATAATAACTTAATATATAGTGCGCTTAAATTTGAAATTTTAGCTTTTGAAGGCCCAATCGGCGACTAGATCACTATTTTAAGATTCGAATAGGCTAGAAATTGATCCTAATGCGAAATTTAAGGGTTCTATGATGAACTTTTAGATCCTTTTCAAGCAGGCATTTCCATATGAAGAAAACTCACTTTGTTCGCCACTTAGCCAACCTTTACAAATTTGTCACCACCCTAGTAAGTAGATTCCAACCTAGCCCCCTCCACTAAAATCACTGAACAACCTCTCCTTTGCTAAAATTTGGAAAAAATCTGGGACGAACTAAAAATTCCATTCCAAGTGTGATATAGCTAAACTCAAATTCGAAATTCAATTTTTTTTACTTTAAGTCGACCTTATTCCGAACATTTGTTAGGTGATTCAAATGGATGACCTAGCAAAAATTCGGTGGTGGGACAAAAGTAAGATGAGAATTCGATTGCAAATGATGTTCCAAATGTTCCACTCGACGAGAAATGGCTAAAAATCTTACGAAAGAAGAACAATTGCAAAAAGGACTCGAAGTCCTACTCTTAGGAAGAGAATGGTATCTAAAGGAAAAATCAAAAAACCAACACAATGAACTCGTGAATGTTGGTGACCTTTACACTCGCTTAGATGAAATTCACCAAATCGATGCATCTCCTGAAGCATGGAAAAACGGAGACCTGGAAATCAAAGAAGAAGATCCTGAGAAAAAAACATCGGAACAAGAAGTGTTTCGCAAACGGTTTTCCAACTACTTAAATGAAGTTGAAAAACAATTCCAAGTTTCGATTTTCTTCCAATCGAAAACCTGTAATCTCGAAGAGACGGACCTTTCTAAAATTTTTGCCATGTCGGCCATGATTCTCAAATCCTATGCCCATTCCACAAGTGATGATGCTCTGCAAATCGTATTAAAGAATTGGAATGATAAAATTGCACTTCCCACTTTCCTCATTGCCGTACGTTATGCGATCAAATTTAATTTTGTTTTGGAATTTCAATATAAGAAGCTAATGAGCTTTCGATCCGAATCTCGAAGGGTATATCCAAGAGAGATCGCATTGATTGATGGAAACTTGGGACTCATTGCCTATGATACCCGAGACAAGTTAACAAAGTCATTTCTCCTAAGCCGGATCCAAAAACCTAAACTCAATTTTTATACCGATTTGATCTCATCCTTTCATAAAGATGACAAATTACCCAATTTTGATTTAATCGATTATTTAACCAATAACCCGTATGCTAAGTTCCAAAAGAAAGAAGTTACCTATACGATTCGAATGGCAAAAAACAATTTGGATCATTTTTTACATTTCACCAATCTCCCTTCGCAAGTGAAAGAGGAAGATCCAAAAACCAACTCAGTCACAGTTGAAATCAAAACCCATAATGAATACCAAATCTTTGATCTTTTGTTCAATTATCACACCTATGCAAAGTTAATTGGCCCTATTGAGGCTGTGACTGCTTTCCAAAATAAGTTAAAGAGTTTAACTGCATTTTATTCGGAAACATCGGATACAAAAGAAAGCAAAACTTCCAAAAAGGACTCCCCCACAAAGGGGAAGCCAAAAAGGAAATAGAAAGCAAACTGACATTACCGTTTTGCTAAGTGTTTTTCGATCCTCATGATGGAGAAGAGAACTCCCAGAAATGGCAGTAGGAGTAAAATCGATCCTAAGACAATTAGCCTAGTGTTTGTGAAAAACTCGTCTTGGGCATTTTTGGAATCAAGTTCCGATTTTCCATTGGAGTAAACTTCAAAGAATCGTTTGTACACTTTACTTTGTCTAAGATCGGTTAGAAAATCGACTTCTTCGTTTTGGTAGTTGTAAAGTGAATATGGAGAATATCCGTTTTTCATCGATTCTTTCAAATAGCTGATTAGTTTTTCCGCTGCATCTTCTTTGAAGGAATCCTCAGAAAATTGATAATCCAAATCATTTGCGATTCGTTCTTTTGATTTTTCAAAGAAGATCTGCCAATACTTTGGAGTTGTATCTTGGATCACTGCCTCAACACTTTCATTTAACTCTGCATAGGGTAAACTTTTCAATTCTTCACTGATTTGAGCACGGACAAGACCTATCCCTTTTTGTCTCACAACATTGGCTAAAGTTGTTTCAAAATCTTTTTTGATTTCATTCAAAACAGAAATTGCCAATTTCTCAGAGAGAGTCACTTCTCGTTTAGAATCCACTTCGCTTGCCTCGGCTGATGAGGGAATGGTTCTTTTGAAGTCTTGGATTTTAAATTCTGTCTTTGGATACTTCTGATTGAAAATCGGCCGAACCAGATGGTAAGTATAAGCGAGTAAATTCCATCCTAATACCAAAACCAAGAGGAGCATAAAAAACATTCCTAAGACACGAGCCACTTTTGATACAAATTCTTCAATTTTTTCCATTTGAATCATATAACACCTTCCTTATAGTTGAATGTGTTTTATGATAACAATTGTTTTGCTTTGTTTCGGAAGAAGTATTTCCGAAACGATTTAAAATACAAATTTGCTCAAAATTATTGAAGAGAATCGCGGAATGTTTGGATGAGTTCCAAAATTTCTTTTTTTCTGGCTAAGGCATCAATCCATTCTTTTGGAATGGCTTCGATTCCATAATGGATCCCGGCAAGCCCACCGGTGATTGCACCAATGGTATCAGTATCATCACCCAAGTTCACAGCCAAAAGCACTGCCTCTCGATAGGATTGAGTTTGTAAAAGGGTCCAAACACAAGCTTCTAACGTATGAACCACATAACCGGAGGAACGTATGTCAACTTGAGGAACTGTGCGAATGATGGATGGATCGCATAATAAGAGATTGTAATGACTCAATTCTCTTTCGTTTCCAAAAACAAGTTTAGTATTTTCCTGAGCGATTCGAATGCTTTCTGGAATGGAATGCCCTTTATAAACTGCAATGCAAAGTTCAATGAAATATGTGGATCCAATCAAACTCCGCACATGTTGGTGTGTTAAAGAGGAAACTTCTGAAACTACCTTAGTTCTTTCTTCTAAAGGTTTATCCGCTAATAGATAACAAAGAGGAAGGATACGCATAGTAGCACCATTCCCATTGTCTTTTTCTGTTGCACCTCCGGCATGCGTAGGATGGATCGAATGATCTCGCAAACGATCAATGGCCTTTCTTGTCCCAACACCCACATCGAACGCTTTTCCATAGGGAGTCCAATACCCGATGTCCAACCAATTCACGAATCGATTGCCAAGCTTTCTGAGATCAAGCCCTTGGACCAATGTTTCCAACAAACAAAACATTAGTGAACTGTCATCTGACCAAGTGCCTGGAGGTTGGTGATGGGTTCCAAATCCAATCATTGATTGCACTGGATGTTTCTTCAAAGTTTCGCGTGATAAAAATTCAACGGGGACACCTAAGGCATCCCCAACGACAAAACCTAAAATTCCAGAAGTGATTTGGTCCAATTGATTTTCTTTCATCACTTATTTTCTTTATCCACGAAGGAAATCGGGTGTATCTTTATGGTGACCCAAATTGATTTCAGAACGGTAGTATTGGTAGATAAACACCATTGCAAGTGTATCTAATTCACAATACTTGAGAAGAGCTTCTTTGATTTTCTCGCGGACACGAGGCGAACAATCGGCAAATTGTAAAAAAGCAAACGCAGTCATGGCGGCCCCACCATCACTCAGACGTTCTAACTTTTTTTGATTGGCCAAACTAAGTTCGGATTCAGAAAGTTCGGCCCCCTCAAACAAATCTGGAAGTTGGTCATAAGGATTTTTTGCTTCACCAGTAGTTGGATCTAACTCCAACCAAACTTTGTTTTGGAAATTTAAACTTTTGATTTCATTTCCGTAAATTGGTTTGCTATACTTATCTTGTAAGTAAGATGACGCATTCAATATGGCTGGTAGAACTGCTTTGATGGAATTGGAACCTTTCGTTCTTGGATCAAAGTGATATTTTTTTACCACCTCACATAGATCGATCATATCACGATCGCCCGCCCAAGGATTTGCCGCTTTTCCAACGGAATGCGTGATGGTTTTGATCCAATCAATCAAAGATTGTTTGTCTGGTTCATCTGACTCTGCAAGTTGTTCGATGATACGATTGAGAATTGTATTCTCATGATTGGAATACCGAAAGATAGAACCCGAATCATTTTCTAATTCTTTTTTCAAATGACGGACAAATTCAAAATTGGGAAACACACCTGGTTCTGCCAACAGATACTGTCCTTTGTGTTCGACGGATCCATCTTGGTTTACTACATGGTGAGAAAATTGGAAGGCAACTTCTTCATAAGGATACATCCCCTGGTAAAAAGGAATGGCAACTGTAGACGTTTCAAAGTCGATAAAATGAAGAGGGAACTTCCAACGTTCCATTTCAAATCGTAAACCAACTGTGTTCAAATAAACAGAAGAGTCGTTATCTAAAACTTTCTTTAATTGTAACAATTGCCTTTCAGAAGTGGATAGAGTATCATCTTCACTCGGATTCACGTTCAAATCCTCTTCCGATAAATCTTTTAAAAAGTATTTTGATTCACTTAAATACCTCCCTGAGTTTTTCGAATTCCATAATTCAAAAACGAGTGGTTTTTTCAATGCCTCTGGTGTGACACCAATAGTTTCCGTCCAACATTCCAGAAATCCATCTTTTTTACCTGCAAGTTTATCCACATCGTTACAATAGAATTCACAAGCCTTACATGCTGTGGAAAGTATTGGTTGGATCTTTGTGCCATTTGCATAACTAGAAGCAAGTGTTTGGATTCGTTTTTCATATTCAGCCATCCCTTCTTCCTCATAGATTTTAGCAATGGCACCATCCACCGAAACCTTTGTGAGATCCGGATCGCCTAATCCATTGGTTTTCAAAAGCGAATCATTCACTTCAATTTGTTTCCGTCCCTTTACTTCAACGACTTTAAAAATTTGGTTCAGGCCATTCACAGAAGCACGGGCAGTTTTATCGGCCATCATAAGATATGATCGAACTTGAAATTGAGGATAGGCCTTTTTCAAAACATAGGTTTGAAAGGCTACATCTTCAAGATACGATTTAAACTCAGAATTGAGTTTGTCTCCTTTTGCATTCAGAAATGCTGTTTCATCTATGCCACGAAAAGACTTTGCTTTTACTTCAATGAGCTCGATTCGATTTCCTTTCTTCTTTAGTATGTCTGCGCGTATGAGAAGATTCTCATACCGAATGGCCGCCTCAAAAAGAGTGACCTCGTCTCTTTTTAAAAACTCTTCTGTTTCCTTAACGGCAGACTCAATCTCCAAACCCTCGATTTCAAAACTATTGGCATCCGATTCGTATAATTTTGCCAATTCACCTACCTGGTAACCACCTTCCGCTAAGTTTTCCAAAAAACTATCATTCAAACTTTGGTTGGCATATTCGGGATTGCTGGTGTAGTATAATTTTGTTGGACATTGGCCGGCTAACTGGAATCTAGATTTGGTAAGATAACGTGTTTTAGTTGGTTTGGACATCTTCATGGATAATAATGTAACCTTTATTTGGTTGTCATTCGGAAATTTTCCTTCCGAAAGTAGGTCTTAACCTAGATAGGATCTTTGGCATGAATGATTTACGCCTGAACTACATCACTTTTTTTCCTTCCCTATTCACCCCGTCCAACGACTTTTTTGTGATGCCGATGGAGACAAAATTACAACAACTCCACTCGATCTTTGATCATAAGATATACCCGTCGATGGAACTTCGAAACTTTCGATTTGACTTTGAAGAAAGGTTCCAAAGAAAGATAAACCATTTGGATTTTATGATTGTGATTGGTTTGTATATGGATTTTTCCATTTTAAGGATCCTATTGCCAAAGTCGGTTAGCGAATTTGAATCTGCTAAAACAAGATTCCTAAAATGGAAAGACAAACGAAAGTCTAGGGCTTTGCATTCCTTTCTATTTGAAAATTTAGGCGGAAATACGAGGGCATTCTTTGACAACGGATCCCATGAATTTTCTAGAACACCTATCTCTCAAAAAAGACAAAACTTGCAATTCTACTTACAAGGATCCGAATATAGACCGTCCGATCTTTTATCCTATCATTTTTATCTGTACAGTTCTATGGAAAACTACCAACATGTAACCGGAGAAGCCCCCTACTCTGCTTGGGATCTCTGCTTCTTACAAAATCAATTCATCGCGGAATAAACTTTTCCGAAATCGAAAGGAAATTGGATGAGAATGTAAGGTTTGAAAGAACCGGTGCAAATGGATTTTTTGCACAAAATTCAGACATCGATTCCCCAATTACAAATGAAAGATCATGAAATTAGGTTTACGTATTCTTAGCCAAAGGAGAACCAAATGAGCCAAACGATCATTACAAAAAATTTAGAGGATTATACAAAATTTCGAGTACAATCAGGATTTGAAAAAGAAAGTTTCCTGTTTGCATTTTTCTGTATTGCTACCATCTACCAAAGGTTTATCTTTGAATACCCAAATCAGATTCAAATCTTAAGAGAGATTTTCAAACAAGAAACTCAATCTTCCCATGCTAAAACCAATGCCTATTCCGATATTAAATTATTAGATTTAATCCTTTGGAAGATTGCGAATTTGGATTCTAATTCGTAGGTTAAAAGTATCTTATGGATTGTTTTCAAGAAGAACTCATTGTTCTTAATCAGATGGCAATCCCCCTCCCCTACTCCATCCATTGTCACCCATGTGGGTGGTTTGGTGTTACCTTTGTGACTTGGTAGATAGTGAATCTTCAGAAACCAATGAGACATAATCCTTGCAAAGAAATAGAATCAATCCATCGATACCGAAAGCAGCTCAAGTTTTCCATTTTTAAATAGATTGCTGCCTCAACCTGATGGGTTTAAAGGTTTATACTTCACTTTTGACTTTTACTTTTAGCTCTATATCGTCACTTTTCTGAATGAGAAAGTTTCCATTATGAATGTAGAATTCAAATGTGCTAACAGATTTTCTTGGGGTCATAATTTTTAGAATATTCTTTCCATCCTTCTGGAATTCTTTCTTAAATTTCAAAAAGGTTCTGGAACAGGTAACAAATTCATCTGCGGTTTTGATCACATTTTTTTGGTTCGGATAATTTTCATTGATCAGTATCGGTCTTTCTAATTGGTATCGATTCCCTTTCATACGAAAAGAATATGGATATATGACTTCCAATGTATCATTCGAAGGATTCCCATTCAGTTCAAATTGGTATAGATCTAAATCCAATGTCTTTTGTTTGAATTTATCTTTATCAAAACAGACTTCGACTAGGATTAGTATATCCTCTTCTGAAATATTCGCTTCAAATTGATCCTTAAACTTTGAATGATGAATATTATTTGGATCATTTAAAACCAGGTTCGTATTTTCTTTTTCGATATAGAAGCCATTTAATTGGTAGATATTCGTTCCATAAAAGGAAGATTCTTCAAATTTCAGCTTGGAACTTTGGTTCAATCGATGTTCCGAAGTGATTCCTGGAGAGACCAAGGTCAATGAACTACAAGAGGTCAACGAAACTACTATACATACAAAAATCTTTTTCATTTTTCTCCCTCGCTCTGACTTTAAAAATTGAGCATGATATCTTAAAACAAACAAACTGAATCAAATCAGGGCCTCATTTAGACTCCCTTGGGCACTACATTTTTAGTTTAAAGAAGACACACTTCCAACACTATACATTGACCATTTTTTCGATGGCTTGAAATAGTTTGGTTTGTTCCGCTTTCGTAAGTTTGGAATGTAAAAATGGAAACTTCTTCACAAACTGAGATTTGATGTCCACTTTTGGTTTTTGTTTGGGAGTGGCCTTTCGTTTGTTTGCCAAGTTTTTTAGGGCTTGTTTGAATTCGGTTGGTCCAGGATTGGATTGCTTTGCACCTTGTGCTAATCGTAAAGCTTCTCTATAAACAGCCTTGTAACGTTTCAGTTGAGGAACAGAGATTCCATGTGTTTTGGAAATCTCGGCAAGAGTTTTGCTGTCCTTGGAAGATAGATCTCCACCACGATTGTCTTTTTGGAATGTGTCGGGAAAAAGATTCACTAAGATGTAGATGACTTGTGCCGGGTCTTTGATTTGCCGTCTGTCAAAGTTGTCCGACAACATCAAAACTTCTAATTCGCGAAGGGTGATTTTTCCTTCGATGTAACGAACTGGTGCTTCTGTGATGCCGAGTTCCTTCAGGGCTTTTTTACGGCGGTGGCCAGTAATAAGAGTGTTTGGTTTTAAAGAAAATCCAACGGCGTTTGCTCTTGGACCAAATACGATGAGAGGATCATGGATTCCCCCTTTTTTGATTCGGTCGACAAAACGTGACCAAGCCAATTCATCTTCTTTTTTGGATTTATCCCAATAGTCAAAGAACTTGATATTATCGGGATGATCGAGAAGTTCCGAAACATTCGCATTTCGAACAGGACTCAGTTCCCAGTTTTTGTTTGTTTGGTTTTGGAGCGAAAAGGATTCTTTGTTGGATACTAAAATGTTTTGTCCAAGGGACTCGAACATGGCAGACTTTTTTGTTTTTGCACTCATAAAGAAATCACCTCACTTGCTAAGGAACTAAATTCTTGTTCGGACTTGGATCCTGATTTGAGAAGATTGCCTTTCATAATTGCTGACTGCACAGCGGCCGATCTTGTGATAAACGATTTTGTGTATTTGAATTTTCCTTCTTTCAGGATGTCGACAACATCATCTTTAGTTTTGTCGGAAACCATAGAAGGAACGGCAATGTGTTTCGGAGTTTTTAACCCAGATCGACCAATGAGTTCCACTTGTTTTTTTGCTTTGAGAAGGCCAGACAAACTCCAACGATCATACGTGAGTGGAGAGAGAACGATGTCGGCGGCATAGAGTCCAATTTTGAATTCATATACTGGAGATGGTGGAGTGTCGATGATGACATAGTCAAAAGGCAAAGCAGAAATTTCCTTTTTGGAACGAAGGAGTAAACCAGGATCATTTTGAGTTTCGGATCCCAAATCTTGTAAATCCGGAGAGCAAGGTATCACCGTGATCCCTTGGGATTGGAACATACATTCTTTTAGTTGTTTACGATCGGAAAAGGCTTGGTAGGCATTTTTTTTATCAATTTCTTCGATGGAAAGATCACGCAGGAAAAAGTCAGTAAGGGAATATGACTGAGGGTCCAAGTCGATCACTAAAACCTTTTTCTTCAATTGGCTGATTGCCAATGCCAAAAAAATAGAAATTGTGCTTTTGGAAACGCCACCTTTCAAACTTGCCGAAGTGATAATTTTCATTGAGAACCAACTTAGAATGAAATCGGAATAAATTCAAATTTTAATTCTTCGGGAGAACAAAAAACCAAAGGATCACGGTGATACCTTGGGTGATACGAGGAAAGCCGCCATTCATCTTTCTATTCAAAGTAAACTTTGTCTTGGGATTGTAAGATTTTTTACCTACGTTTAAGTTGCAAAACCATGAAATTGCGAGTGCTGATTTTCCTGTTTGCAATCCATATCTCAATTCTGTTAAACTGCGGAAATAATAGCGAAGAAAAATGCAAAGACGATGCAAAAACACGATTTCGAGATTTTTGTATTGGTGGTTTGATTACGAATCCAATTGTAAATCCTGATGGAAGTAGCCTAGACCAAATCTACACGGAATGCCTTTACAATGCTTATAAACTCGAACAATGCAATAAAAAATCTGGAAACATAGACATTTACTCAATTGTTCATTGACCAATGCTAATGACAATTCTCTAGATTCAGCGGAAGAATACTGATATGAGATCAATTTTAGGCAGTTACAATACCAAAAGGATGCTAAATTCGATTGGGAGATGCTTTTTACATAGAAATTAAATTTTTGGGGAATCCTATGAAAGTTTATATATTATATCTTGTTCTGGCTTTATCCATGCTACCTCTCATTTCGAAAGAGATTGATAGAGGTAAATGTGAAGACTACAGAAAAGGTAATGAAAAAGAATACCCTTCTTGTTTAAAAAACAAAAAGGATCATCCCTGCGAAATAGTGAAACAGGCAAAATCATGGAAGGAAGTACTGGATCTTTTAAAAGGAAAGGGTGTGATTGAAGACCCCTCTACATTAGTGGAATATACTTTTGATGGAGAAAACATAGAGTATACTATGACTTTTGAAGAAGGGACCATGATGGCCAAAAAATATGGAATCCGAAAGATTCCAGGTTATATTAAAATCATCAGCGAAAATGAAGTTGAGTATAGTTTATTAAAACCTTTAGATGGTCCCTGCAAAGGAGTGACTAATAAAGTTTCCTGTTCTGTCATGCAGGCACCGATCGGTCCAGTGCTTATCATTGGTTTTGAAGGAAAACCTGATAGCTGCGGGATAGTTACTTACTTTAAAGAAGGATTAGATGAGATGGAGAGCGAAAAAACGTTTCCTTCAAACGGCAAAAGAAAGCCGTAACTTTAAACAAATGAAAAAAATCGGAGAACAACTAATGAAACAATACATCCTGCTTCCAATCCTCGTTTTTCTATTCCCACTTGCCGTATTTTCAGACAAACAGAAAGGAAACCGGCCAATAGATTTTTCCAAGGAAGAACCGGTTCATCCGTTTTACGAATCATACGGTGGGAATGGCAACATGAACTGCAAAGAGAAACAAGAGTGTATGTCAAATTGTACAAGTTCGGTGTATGTGTATACGAACCGGGGGAAATCTTTGGAGTCGGCGCGCCAAGGTTGTATTGCGGATTGCAATCGGATTGTTTGTTTGCCAGAGAATAAAAAGTAATCCATTGCGAGATCACGTAATGGATAAAAAATCGTTTCAACTTCCATGCTGAGTGAGAGCTTATGCGCCAGCGATTGCAGCGGAAATCCTTTCCGGTAAAGAATCCGATTATGATTTTAATTTTGATTCGGAAAGATTGGAGCGGAAAGCGCGGTCACGTCGACAATCCATTTCAAAAATACTAACAAATGTGAGGCGCCATTTTTAAGAAGAAAATATCCTTTCACCTAGCGAACTAGGCTTACCGACGTTTTTAACAAAAAAAATGCTTGTACTGTTTTGGTACTTCGGTTAGGGTTGTTTGTAAGTAATCCTTAATCGGGTTAAGTCAAACGCCCTGGAAGGTGTGGTAGCCAACCAGGGCAAATTTCTCCTCCAAAACCAAATCACCTTTCCACCACCTCCAAACTTTCGTTTGGGTCACAGTGAAAATTCCAGATTTATGTCTCTTTTACTTATTGACAGTTTATCGACATCGGTACATTTAGGGATCGTTCGGTGGACACTGCCGGACACGGCTCTACCACATAGCCGTTATGACTTAACTCGGAATTCCTAAAAAAAGTTCCGACGGAACGTTCGAAAGAACTTTCCCATCTCTCGATTTTACTTGGACCGAAGGTTTGTCTCATTTTGAAAAACCAATGGCAAGTAGAGTAGGGGAGGTATGCGTTCGATGAATGCATTGGCATAGAAACGACCAGATGCTCGTAGCCGGAGTCAGTGTTCATTTGGAAGAAGGAACCTAAAAATGAAAACCAACCGGACAGGAATTTGGATTCCCAGGGAGATTGAATGCCTTGTGGATTTGAGTGTTTCAGAAAAGTATCTGCTTTCAGAAATTCGATCGTTAACATTGGCGAAAGGATGTTTTGCATCGAACACTTACTTTGCGAAACTACTTGGGAAAAAACCCGATACCATCTCTCGGATGATCTCTAAACTTCGAAAACGAAACTATATCGCACAACTTTCCTTCGATGGAAGGAGACGCGAATTGTCATACTGCTTAGGAATTGTGTCCGAACCGGCAGTGGAAACAAAACCAAGTGCTCCCTTACAAAAATCCAAGGCAGATTCGGAAGTTTCAGCAGTTCCTTTTGTACCTAGTACAACAAAAGTACATAACATAAGTACAAAGAATCCTTTGGATGTTTGGAAAGAGTTTTTGCATTGGACTAACCAATTGGCACCATCGACTCGCATTCGGATCCAGTCGGCCCTTGGACCAGAGAATTTGACCAAACAAGATCGGATCTTTTGGGAAAACTTTGCGATGAGACCTCAGCCTATGTTTGGGAGTTAGGTGGAACAACAGATAACCTTCAATATTAAGAATACGGAAATCAAAAGTATTATTAGGTAGTTTCAAAGTTTTGCTTCCTTTGAGAAGGATTTATTGATCGGACGAATGTACAGATCAATTAGTGAAAGGAAGACTAATGAGAGCCAATGTCTATACTATTGGTTTTGTCTTGAAGGATGTAAATCGAAAGTTAGGTAGGAAAGGATTCTCAAAAAAACATTTGGAAAATACAGACTAATTTTTATAAACAAAATATTCCGGGTTTTGTATGAGCGAACGTGTAAGTTAACTGAAATAGATGGAACTAATTGATGCACAATCGTACCTTCATCAGAAAGAAAATTAAACTAAAGTTAACTTGAAAAATAATAATCCTGGGTATGCAGAAATTGCAAGTTAACTTTAGTTTAATCTCAATTCGTTTGTAAGGTACTTTCATACTTTAATGATCCTGTTGGGGCTAATACAAATGGAAAACATGCAATTAGGAAATAAAACTCTCCAAATATTTCCTAACAGAGTTTGTAGATAATAACGCAACTAAAATGAAAAGTGATCTACGAGTATATAAATCGGCCAGAGCATAAAAGATAAACAAACTTGGATCAAAATGTAGCATATAGGAAAATCTCTTCTATCTTTAGATGTCAATTCTTTAAACTAACAATTTCACGATGGCATCCTGATGTAATAAACGGTTCCAAACTAAATACTCTCCAAAATACCTAATTGTTCAAAGTTACTTTATAGTCTTAAAAATTTCTAAGATGTTTCTGAAAATTTGTTGCCAAATTCCAGAAACATCCACATACTAATACCATGCGTAGGTTTCTGGTTCTATTTCTAATGATTGCTATTCCTTTTGGCTCGGATTGTAGCGATCAAATGAAGCTTACTGGAATTTGTCATCTCACCAAAGCCAATGTTAAAAAAAGTATTCTTAAGTGCCATCAAGAAAATCAAACAGCCAAAGATAGTTGTGAGTGTGCCAAGTCGAAACCTGTTATTATTTCTAAATCTGCTTCTGATTTCGTAAGTATATTTTTTGCTCAGCTTACTTTTATCACTTCAACTTATGTAAGTTTTGACTTAGAAAAACCCCTTCTTGAATTTGTCTTTGTACCAAAAATACGATTAAGAAATTCAGACGATTCATATTTAGAAACGATTCATCTACTTCTCTGAATATATTCTCACACACTGACTTTTAGTCTGTTAAGTTGATTATGTATGTTTCACTGGAGGATTTTGATGAAGCGTCTGGTTATTATTTCGATTTTACAATTTGCGACGTCTATTAAGGGGCAAGAAATTGAGCCTTTCTTGGATTCTTTAATTTCTTCTCATCCTGAAATTCGCGCGCTGGATGCAGAGCTAAAATCCAAACATGCGAATGCAGGCCATGAGACCACATACCCTGATCCGAAAATAGGGATTTCGTTTCGCAACTATCCAACGAGATCTTACTCCCTTAACAACAGGGCATATGATACACCAAGTATGACAGGCATTGAGTATAGCATTTCTCAGGAGATCCCTTTTCCGGGAAGGTTGACTTTGCAGGGGAAAGTGAGGAAACTTGAGGAAATTGAGTTTTTACATTTTTCCAAATCTCGAAAAAATCAATTTTTGTTAGAGTATCTCTCCCAATTAATTCGATTTAGAAGTGCGAACTTAAAAATTAATTTAAACAGCCAGATTCAAAAGACTTTAGAAAGCCAAAAAGTTATTTCTGCTTCCAATTTTGCCACTGGGAGTTCTGCTCTAGATAAAACACTTAAACTGCAAATCGAAGGAACAATCTCACTAGACCGACAAATTGAACTAACTCGAGATAAAGACAATGCAAAGGCGTTTTTATCTTATTATGTAAGCGATTCTGTTAGTCTAACAAAAATTTTAGAAACAGACTTAACCAAATATCTCAGTGAAAAACATTTATTTATTAAAACAAATAAAGCAAATCTAAGGCTTAACCTAACTGAAAACCCCAATTACAAACTATCTTCGGTTGCCGTTGAACGTGCTAAGAACGAAAGTAAACTTTCTAGCCTTCTTCATGCTCCTGATACAGAACTTTTCTTTGCATACATGCGCCGCCGAAATCAAATTATTGCAGTAGACGATGGGCCACTGAATTATCAAGTAATGGATCAAACAGAATATAGAGGAGATTTATTTTCAGTCGGAATAAATGTTCGTGTTCCCGTTTGGTCTTTTTTTTCAGCACATGATTTAGCGGAACGTTCGAATGAAAATACGAAATCCAAAAGTTTCGAGCTGGAGAAAAATAAACTCTTTTTAGAATCAAACTTTGATAAATTACTTTTAACATTTGAGTCGTTGGAATCTCAAATTGAATTATATGAAAATAAATTAATACCCGAATTGAACAAGAGTTTATCAGCTTCATCGGCTGGTTATGCAAGTGGTAGCAGTAATCTAATTGAAGCATTGGCGTCTAAAATTGATTTATTGAAGGCATACGTCATGCTCGAGGAAGTGAAAGAAAAGAAAGATCTAACTGTAATTCTGATTTTGGAACTCACCGACTCTCTACTTAAGGCAAAAAACAATTAATATGAAAAAGAAATCAATTTCTATCATCGTAATATTTCTGATATTCTCTTTCTTGCAATTATGTAAGAAAGAAAAAGAAACCTGGTATTGTCCCATGCACACGACCTATACTTCCGATAGACCCGGTCAATGTCCTATATGTAATATGTCCTTGGTAAAGAAGGAAAAAACAGTTTCGTCCTCTAAATCAAACCATCTTGCATCACATGAACATAACGATGAAACTTCCGTTTTGAGAGATCCTAAGGAAGAGAATATGATCTCACTGTCGGAAGAGAAACAAATCTTAATCGGAATCAAAACTACAAAGGCGGAAATCAGAAATCTTTCCAAGTCAATCATGGCCTATTCTAGAGTGGCTTATGATCCAGAGCTGTATACAGCAATCTTAGAATTTCGAGAAGCTCGAAAGGCTACGAAGTTGCTCGCAGAGAATCCAACAACATTATCGAATTCGCTTGTCAGTTCAAGCATAGTTCGGCTCAAACAACTAGGCCTCTCCGATTCTCAAATAGCCGAATGGGGAAATGCTACCCGAAATCCAGATGAATTGATTTTGGGGAGTAAGAATGGCAAAGCTTATATATACTCCTCAATTTATGAATCTGATATTAACTTTGTAAAGAAAGGTCAGATAGTAAATTTGAAAGTCGATTCCTTCCCTGACAAAGTATTTAAAGGTAAAATTCAGAGTATAGATTCCATATTAAATGAAAAAAACAGGACCCTTCGATTTCGCTCTTACGTCGTTGATAAGGAGAACTTACTTAAACCGGAAATGTTTGGAAATATCGAAATTTCCATTTCTTTGAAAAAAACTCTTTCGATTCCTAAATCGGCGGTTCTGAATACAGGTAAACATAAATTAGTCTACAAGAAAATTTCCACAACGGAGTTTACTCCAGTTATGGTCAAGACTGGAATGGAAACCGATGACTTCTATGAAATTTTGGAAGGATTAGTTGAAGGTGATGAATTAGTATTTGAATCGAATTTCCTGTTAGACTCCGAAAGTAAAATTAAATTAGGAGGTTCGTCAAATGAACACTCCCATTGATTCAAATTCGCTAACTTCTAAAATCATTCGTTTCTCCGCTCATAATAAATTTTTAGTATTAGTTGTAATCGGGGTAATGCTCATCGGCTCCTATTATTCGATGACTAATATTCCGCTTGATGCAATTCCTGATCTGTCGGATACGCAAGTCATAGTCTATTCTCGTTGGGATAGAAGTCCTGATATTATTGAAGATCAGGTTACTTACCCAATTATCACAGGCTTACTCGGTGCTCCGAAAGTGAAAGTTATTCGCGGGTTTTCCGACTTCGGCTATTCGTTTGTCTACGTTATCTTCCAAGATGGGACTGATATTTATTGGGCTAGATCTCGTGTATTAGAATACCTATCTCGAATTCAATCCAGGCTTCCAGAAGGTGTGCAAACTGAATTGGGCCCCGATGCTACTGGTGTTGGATGGGTTTTTCAATATGCCTTGGTAGACAAGATTGGAATAAACTCATTAGCCGATATTCGATCCTTTCAAGACTTTAAACTGCGTTACTTGTTAAACGCGATCCCGGGAGTTTCAGAGGTAGCAGGCATTGGCGGTTTCAAAAAACAATATCAAATCACTGTTAACCCAATTGCCTTGCAAGCGTATAACATTTCCATGGAATCGATTGTGCAAAAAGTTCGAGAATCTAATCAAGAGACTGGCGCACGTCTAATGGAATTGAGTGGTGCTGAGTATATGATCCGAGGCAAAGGATATATTCGTAACCTAAGCGACATAGAGGAGATTAGCTTAGGCACGGATACTACCGGAACACCAATTCTCGTAAAGAATGTTGCACAGGTAGATCTAGGCCCTGATTTGAGACGTGGTATTTCTGATTTAGACGGAAATGGAGACACCGTTGGTGGAATCATTGTTATGCGTCATGGTGAGAACGCTCTTTCGGTAATTGAAAAGATTAAAGAAAAGATTAAAGAAATAACTCCATCTCTCCCTGAAGGATTGGAAATAGTCACTACGTATGATCGTTCATCGCTCATTATGAATGCGATTACGAATCTAAAAGAAAAATTGCTCGAGGAAATGGTTGTAGTTTCTTTAGTTATCTTGGTTTTTCTATGGCATTTTCCTTCTGCAATTGTGCCTATTCTAACAATTCCAATTTCTGTTCTCATTTCGTTTATACCAATGTACACTTTCGGAATTCACTCGAATATAATGTCTCTTTCTGGCATTGCCATTTCCATTGGAGTTTTGGTAGATGGAGCAATTGTAGAAGTAGAAAATGCATACAAAAAATTAGAGGAGTGGGAGTCTGGTGGTCGAGTTGGCGATTACCATGCAGTCAGGCTTGAGGCGCTGTTAGAAGTAGGACCATCCGTATTTTTTTCACTGTTAGTTATCGCTGTCGCTTTTCTACCCGTTTTCACCTTAGTCGATCAAGAAGGAAGGCTTTTTCGCCCACTCGCATATTCGAAAAATTTGGCGATGGCAATCGCTGCTATTCTTGCTTTAACTCTCGATCCAGCCTTTCGAATGCTTTTTACAAGAATGGATCCATTTACTTATAAAAATAAATTATTAAATAAGGTCGCTACTACCTTATTCGTTGGAAAATACTACAAAGAAGACAATCATCCAATAAGTAAAATTCTATTTAAATACTACGAGCCGGCCTGCATTTGGGTTTTAGCGCACCCGAAAAAAGTAATCGCTACCTCAGTAACTTTAGTATTACTAACAATACCTTTGTATTTTCATCTTGGTTCTGAATTTATGCCACCACTATATGAAGAGTCATTACTTTATATGCCAACAACGCTTCCTGGAATCTCAGTTGCTGAAGCAGAGCGGCTTATGATAAATATGGACAGAAAGTTAAAAAATATTCCCGAAGTAGTGCGCGTGTTTGGTAAAGCCGGACGATCTGATACCTCAACAGATAGTGCACCATTCTCCATGATGGAGACGGTTGTTTCCGTAAAGCCTCAAAATGAATGGAGGAAAAAAGAAAGATTTTATTCGATATTGCCAGACTTCACTCATTTTTTATTTAGAAGCTTCGCACCAGATCGAATTTCCAGAGAAGAATTAATAGAAATCATGGACAAAGAAATTTCTTTTCCTGGTGTGTCTAACGCCTGGACCATGCCAATTAAAACTAGGATTGATATGTTGTCTACTGGACTGCGAACCCCAATAGGAATAAAGATACAAGGATCGTCGCTTGAAGAAATTGAACGATTAGGTATAGAGATCGAAGGAGTTTTAAAGTCTCTTCCTGGAGTTAGGTCTGTATTTGCTGAACGAACAGCCGGCGGTTATTTTTTAGATATCAATTTAAAACGAGAGAAATTAGCCCGCTATGGAATCACGATTGCGAGTGCACAAAATATCATTTTGACCGCTATCGGGGGAGAACCAATTACTCAAACAATAGAAGGGAGAGAACGGTATACTGTAAATATCCGTTATCCAAGGGCGCTAAGGGAGAATATAAACCAGCTAAAACGAATATTAGTTCCAACGCTCACAGATTCTCATATTCCTATCGGCGAAATAGCTGACCTTGAATTTAAAACAGGTCCTGCTATGATCCGAGATGAAAATGGATTTCTCACCGGCTATGTATACTTAGACACAGGCGAATCTGATATAGGTGGTTTTGTAGAAAAAGCCAAACTTATAGTATCCGAATCAGTGAAACTTCCGACTGGTTATACTCTACTCTGGACTGGTCAGTATGAAAACATCATTCGAGTAAGAGAGAGAATGATGTATGTAATACCTATTACCCTCTTTATTATTTTCTTTCTAATCTATATGAATACAAGTTCTTACATGAAGACAATGATTGTCATGTGTGCGGTTCCTTTTTCCCTTATTGGGGCTGTAGGACTTTTATTTATTTTGGATTATCAAATCTCGATCGCCGTCTGGGTGGGAATGATTGCGCTTATGGGACTAGACGCTGAAACGGGCGTATTCATGCTGTTATATCTTGATTTGGCACATGAAGACGCAAGAAAGAAAGGACTTTTGAAAAATGACAATGAACTAAAAGAATCCATCTTACACGGTGCAGTAAAAAGAGTTCGTCCCAAAATCATGACTGTACTCTGTGCGATGATGGGGTTACTCCCAATTATGTGGTCAACAGCGACAGGCTCAGATGTAATGAAACGAATTGCTGCCCCGATGGTCGGAGGTCTTGTTTCAAGCTTTGCATTAGAGCTTTTGGTTTATCCTGCCATTTATTATTTATGGAAACGAAGGGAATTGAGCGAGCTTTGAGTCTTATGACTAATTTCTTTAAAGGGGAAATCCAATGAACGACAAAAAAGAATTTATACCAGCCTTAGGCTACGAATGGTTAACCGGTTTCTATGACCTAACAATTAAGTTAACTATGCCTGAGAAAAAATTTAGAACAAAACTCATAGATGAGTTAAAACCAAAGAACGACGAAGCTATTTTAGAATTTGGTTTTGGAACAGGGCAAAATATTATTCTTGCCCACGAGCGTAATGCGAAAGCTAAACTAAGTGGTCTTGATATTGATCCAAAAGTAAGAGAAATTGCTCAATATAAAATCAAGAAACTAGGTTTTGACATACCTCTAGATCTTTACGATGGAACAGTTTTTCCGTATGCTGAAAACTCCTTTGATAAAGTATTCAGTTCGTTAGTATTCCATCAGCTTGATGTAGAAACTAAATTAGCTTGCTTGAAAGAAATTTACCGAGTCCTGAAACCAAATGGACAGCTGCTTATCGGTGACTGGGGAAAAGCAAAATCCAGAATGATGCGGCTTGCATTTTATATTGTCCAACTTCTGGACGGCTTTAAAACAACAAACGACAATGTAAATGGACTTTTACCAAAGTTTATAGAGCAAGCAGGATTTAGAAATGTAGCAGAGACTGATTTTATCAATACCAAAATTGGAACTTACTCTTATTATAAAGCAGAAAAATAGATGCGAAAATTTTTGAATTCATTAAAAGGAGAAAACAATGAATAAAATTAAATTAATGGGAATAGGATTTCTAATCCTATTTGAAACGACAGTTTGGGCACAGGATGTTTCCAAAGTAAAAGCAGAGCATCTTTCACAGGCTTCTAAATATGAAGAGTTAGCCAAGGCACAACAAAACATTATAGAAGATCATTCGAAAATGAAAAACGATTTTCAAAAAAAATATTGGATTAATGAAAAATTAAGCCCAAAGTTAAAAATAAAAGAAATGGAAACTCATTGCGATAAAATCATTGCAGATGCTAAATCTCAAAAAGCTAATTTTGAGATGATGGCTGTGATGCATAATTCTTTAGCAAAAGAGTTAGATAAAAAATAAATTTATAAGAATTCAGAATTAAATATAAGAATTTAATTCTGAATTCTTTTTAGGAGAGAACAATGAATACAATATTTAAAACAATGTTAATATGGATTATATGCCTTTTTACAACACAGGCATGGGCACATGACGGTAAGACAACAAAAGTCATGGAAGAGATGATAAAATTTCATGAAGCACTAGTAAAAGAAACTTCCGGTAAAATTGACACAAAAAATTTGACCGAACTTCTTACAAAAGGGTCGGATGATAAAAAAGACAATGAAGTTTTTAAAAAAGCAATTCCTCTTGCGGAAAAATTAGGTAAAGCAGAAAGCTTGCAAGATAAAAAGAATGCATACTCTTTATTAGTCGATGGATTAGCATCTGTTGTCGGACATCACGATAAATCAAAAGCAAATCTATTCTATTGCCCAATGGAAAAAAAGAAATGGATTGCTAAAGGGGATAACATAGTGAATCCGTATTTGAAGGATATGAGGGATTGCGGAGAAAAGTTGTAAATACAGCAACAAATACTTTTGCAGATAATAGCAAAAGTATTTGTTCCTAGGAAAAAGTTGAATGCGTTGTGTCAAATGGTCATAACGAATTGAAAAGGAATTTTAAAAAAGTTTTGCGTACTAAAGATGATAGTAACAACCTTTATCTTATTATTAAGTTTTCTGGAAACGGGTTTTAAAATTATCTGGTATTTTAAAACCCGTCGGATATTTGAATATTCATGGAGTGCATTCGGCTAAAAAATGAAAGAATTAATTGAATTTCATTTTACCGAATTAAAGCAAAATCTAAGTTTCTCAAAATTCTCAATCATTGCTTCTTTAATAATCTCAATTTTCATTTTACATACATTATCAATCAAAGGCAATAATGAAATCTGGACAGCGATTTCCATGAGATTGTATTATTTTCCTATACTATATGCTGTAATCTTTTTTGGATTTATCGCTAGCGCTGGTGTCAGTTTTCTTGTGGCTTCTGCACATCTATTCACAATGATTTCCGCAAAAAATCATTTTCACACAGTGATGTTGGAGCATTTTGTTGAAACTCCATTTCTTGTCATATTAGGATTATCTGCTGGATATTTCAGAGATGTTTTGATATTCGAAAAAAATAAAAAGAATGTAATCTTAGATCTATTTGGAAAGTATGTATCACCTCAAATAGTAGATGATATAATTAACAAAAATATCAATACCGAAGGAGAAGAGAAAGAGGTAGTTATTTTATTTTGTGATATTAAGGATTTCACAAAATTAGCAGAAAGATTAAAGCCTACAGATTTAATCTTTCTGCTAAATCGGTTTTTCGTCGAAATGATTGATATCATTTTACGCAATAATGGCTATCTAGACAAATTTATCGGAGATGCTCTTATGGTCGTTTTTGGAATACCAGAAGCTAAATCTGAAGATAATGAAACTGCTGTTAAAATTGCAGTTGAAATGATAAAGAGATTGAAGCAGCTTAACGGCGAAAATTACTTTGGGAATGAAAAACTAGAAATAACTATCGGAATTCATTTTGGAAAGGTGGTTGCAGGTAATGTTGGTTCATCGGAAAGAAAAGAGTATACGATTATCGGAGATAATGTAAATCTTTCGGCCCGAATACAGGGTTTGAATAAGTTTTATAATTCTTCATTATTGATTACTGATACCGTCTATCAACGTATAAAAAACAAATGTTCTAATATAAGAGAAATAGATTCAGTACGAGTGAAGGGAAAAACGAATTCATGCAAAATATATGAAGTTTATTCGCATTTGGGCATTGAAGAAATTATCAGTAAAGAAAATAATCGAACTTGCTTTTTGGACGGGCTTGCACACTTCAGAAGTGGCAATTTTCCTCAAGCTAAGATGTTTTTCGAAGATGCTTACTTTCAAAATCCAAACGACTATGTATGTAAGTTATATCTAGATAGGATAGAAATTTTGAAAAATGGCAATGTTGATGATTGGGATGGAATTTATGATTTTAAAGTTAAATAAAGTAGGCCATGCTGAAAACCTCAATTATGGATTATGTTTTTTTGAATAGGAAATTTTATCAAATGACATATTTTTTATATTTATTCGTGCAGCGGAGTGTTGGCGATTAATTTATGAAATAGAAATTTATTGGGAAAGGATTCGGAGAAAACTTCAAAAATATTTCGAAAAATTTATATAATTTTTTTATCACTTTGTGAATAGTTCTTCATACTTAAGCTAATAAAATTATCCTAATGCATTCACAAGACAATGTAAGATATAAAAAACATTTCACCCGGCGTTTTTTATATCGGTTGAAAATTCACAGCCATATTTGCGCCTAGGCGTTTATAATTTCAAGTAACCTTCTTTAAAGCCTTTATCTTCTTGATTTCGTTTAGCTCGATACCTCCAAATTTATTAAACCAAACGTAAAGGTCTGTTTTGTGATTTCTATTTTTATTGAACGTCCTTTATTGGAATACTGGATTCTGATTCTTGTATCATTCGGAATATATTAATTTCCTTAATCTTCTTTCTTGTCGGAGAAAACTAACTTAAAAATCGGTTTAGTTTTTTGAATACAATGTAATGTTTATTAAAATAAATAAAAATGAAAAATTCATTGCGTGTTGGAATGAAAGAAAATTCGGCGGAAGGGTTAATTTCGGATATTGCCTGAAGTGAGTTTTGGAGAAAAGTGAACAAGGATGCATAATTCGTTAGATAAGCAGTACTAGATCAATTTTTTAGAAATTACTCGAATTTAAGTATTCCTAATAACAGAGAAACGCTAACCTTTCTTGCAAAAAAAGAGGCGTTAAGAGTTAAGGCACAGTATACTCATCCGAGTAAAAACAAACAAATCAAAGAAACATTCGCATAAGGATATAGAAATTCTATTCTAAAAGCTTAAGAGCCTGCTCCAGCGAGAATAACAGCTTGAATTGGGTTTCGTTTGCCAAATTAGATGTATCTAGATCAGAATCATTTGGCTATGTTAAACAGTTACACCATCCCTTTGTAGACATTAATAAAGGTCTAACAGATTTTTTATAAGAGAATTGGGCGTGGTCTCCTAATATGAAAAGCTAATGTTTGATTGAAATTCTATATGAAGTTTAAAGGAAATATGTTTGTCTATGGAGCAAGAAAATTAGAAAAGCCAAAATTTGCAGTAGATATCAGACAAACAGGATAATAATTACGACAAACTCGAATCAGTTAAAACAGATCGCTCCTGATTTATTTCCTTGTAGGTCTAATTTCGAAATTAAAGTAAAGAACGGCCTGCCTTATGTATCATAAATCAATTTCTTATTTTTATGGATTTAGCTATGTATGATTTTTGACTTGCTTTATACATTAGTTGTTAGATGGAAAATGAGTTTGGGTGGTGTTTTGGAACTGATTGCCGGTGCCGTTATACTTGCGATTAAATCTAAGAATTCAAATAAAGACATTATCTTTCGTGTTGACGAGAATAGAACTGTTGCAATGAAGACATTCGGAAAATTTTGGCAATGACCTTATCTAGCGACCTAATAAAGGAAGGTTCCGAGAAAATAATATAAATGGAAAATGGTTCCATTCATTCAGTGTATGGCAACGTCATATGGGAAAAAACGGACTAATTGGTTCGGTCATACTCTCAATGTTTTGCTGAGGAATACCCGATGTCTTATATGGAAATCAAATTGATTGCAGTTGTAAAGGTAGGATCTTGTTTTTCAAATTCTTTAAATCGTTTTTAATATCCAAAGATTATGATTTGGAATCAAGTGTATATTCAGCTACAAAAAGCGAATTTCCCAAGTCGGTAATTTATTGTTATCTCCAAACTATATTTAGAACGAATCTAATTTTATTTTTTGAGGTTGCGCATAACAAAAAATAATTCAATTCAGATTTTGTTCTTCTTGAACATGGTTCTTAAAGATTAAAATCTAGAACGATCATCGGTTTTGCAAAAAAAGATGCCATGGTAGTGAAAGGTAAGTGGTATAAACAATTTTGAAATTTCTTCAAAGATCTGGAAGTTGGCAGATTGATTGGGTCTGAAACAAATGTAAAAATATTTCACTTGATTTAAACGGTCAATTGCAGGCTTTTAAGAGTTAACATATGATTAGTCAACTCATGGAGTAGACTAATCAAGTGCAGTCAAGAAGGATAGGCCTGGTATATTGGCTGGATTTTAGCTTGGGAAATTCTGGAACAAAAGTAAAATATTTATAGTGATCTTTAGGATAGGATAGGATAGGCAATGAAATTATTTTTTTGTGATATATTAAAGACAATTTTTGTAGCGATTTTATTTTCGATTTTTGTCCTATGCAACAAAACAGAACAAAAACCAGTGATCAATGAACATGCTAGCCATGAAACTAAAACGAGACAATTACCAACCGAAGCCGTTAGGGATACAGACTTAGAAATATCAAACCAACTTACATTAAGCGAAAGAGAAATTAGAATGGCAGAAGTGGAAGCAGTTCCTGCAAAGAGAATACAGCTCACTTCTCAGCTGAAATCATTTGGGAAAATTCAAATCAATGAAGAAACTTATACAACTATCACGAGCAGAATTGATGGGTATATCAACAAAATCTTTGCAAATTTTACAGGCGTAGAAGTAAAAAAGGGAGATCATATTCTCGAAATATACAGCCCGGATTTGATTCTTGCGCAAAATGAATTATTATTATCTCAGGACATGGAGTCCATGCCTGATCTTGCCTCTTCTGCGAAGCAGAGACTTCTCAGATTAGGAATCACTGATTTACAAATTGAAAATTTAATTAAAACAAAGAAGATTCAGGAAGGTGTAAAAATCTATTCTCCCGTTTCTGGAACCGTTATCGAAAAAATGGCTTTGGAAAAGGCAGCTGTAAAACCCGGCGATACACTTTTTAAGTTATCAAACTTAGAGTCTGTTTGGGCAGAAATTGATATCTATGAATCAGAATATCCATTTATACGTTATGGGCAATCTGTCTCAATTACCGCCGAGAGTTTTCCAGGAGAAAAATTCAAAGGAAGAATTTGGCTCATTAAACCTGCGGTTTCAGAAGAATCCAGAACGATTAAAGTGATCGTGAATATTTCCAATAAAAATAGAAGATTGAAACCCGGTATGTATGTAAGTGCAAACATTAGCGTACCTGTTTTATCAAATGGAAAAGCGGCTCCTTCTGGTGTGGAAGGTAAATATACATGCCCCCAACATCCCGAAATCATTCGTGATACCCGAGGTCAATGTCCTATTTGCGGAATGACTCTAGTGCAAATTCCTAAGATTGATTTGGATGATAGGAATGCTAGTAAATATGTACTAGTAATTCCTGCGTCGGCTGTACTTGATACGGGAATTCGTAAAATCATTTACGTTGAAAAATCTGCAGGAGTATATGAATCGCGAGAAATAATTCTAGGAGCAAAAGCTGGAGATTATTATCCCATCTTAGGTGGTCTGGAAGAAAATGAAAAGGTAGTAGTAAGGGGTACTTTTCTTTTGGATAGTCAGTTCCAAATCAAAGGTCTTCCAAGTGTTATGAATGAAACCGGCAAAAAACAAGATATAAAACATTCGCATTAAGGTATTTAAAGAAAATGAATCTATTAAATAAACTCATCGAATGGTGTCTTAAAAACGGATTTTTAGTTTCTCTTTTTGGTATTGCGATCGTAGGTGCAGGTTATTATGCAATGATCAATACTCCTGTGGATGCAATACCAGATATTGGTGAGAAACAGGTGATTGTATTTGCAGATTGGCCGGGTCGTTCGCCACAAGATATTGATAATCAAGTGACATATCCGCTTTCTATTAGCCTTAGTGGAACTCCTGGAGTAAAAACAATTCGTTCCATGTCGGGACTTGGATTCTCCATGCTTTTTGTCATTTTTAAGGATGAAGTGGATTACTATTGGGCTAGGTCTCGTGTATTAGAAAGACTCAATGTAGCTCAACAAAGATTACCTGTCGGAGTGATTCCAGTTCTTGGTCCAGATGCAACTGCTCTGGGACAGGTATATTGGTACACAGTAGAAGCAGAAGGTTTTGATCTGGCGGAGTTACGTTCAGTTCAAGACTGGTTCATCCGTTATCAATTAAATTCTGTTGAAGGTGTCTCTGAAGTCGCAACAGTTGGAGGGTTTGTAAAACAATACCAGATCAATGTTAATCCAGATAAGCTCCGAGCTTACAAAGTTTCTCATATAGATTTATATGAATCTGTAATGCGTTCTAATCTCGATGTGAGTGCGAAGGTGATTGAAAAAGCTGGAATGGAATATTTCATTCGTGGTGTTGGGTTTATTAAGTCAATTGAAGATATTGAAAATATAGTAGTAAAGGAAGAAGAAGGCACTCCTGTCTTTGTTCGAAATGTTGCAACAGTAACAATAGGTCCTGATTTTAGAAGGGGTTCACTTGATAAAGGGGGAGTTGAAGCAGTTGGTGGCATTGTTCTTATGCGATATGGAGCCAATCCACAAGAAGTAGTTGATGAAGTCAAAAAGAGAATCAATTTGATTTCAGTAAGCCTTCCTAAAAAAACTCTAGCGAATGGGAAAGTGTCCCAGGTAAAGATCGTTCCATTCTATGACAGGACAATTATTGTAAAGGAAACTTTAGATACTTTAAAAGATGCACTTTTGGAAGAATCAATTCTTTGTAGTATTGTAATTTTAGTTTTTCTAATGCATGTAAGAAGTACAATATCTGTTCTCGTTACATTTCCTTTAGCCTTTGCATTGTGCTTTATACTCATGTATTTTTTTAAAATTGATTCCAATATCATGTCGCTTGCAGGTCTAGCCATCGCAATAGGTGACGTGGGTGATATGGGCATTATAATGACAGAAAATATATACCGACATATAGCAAATGGAGATAATCAAAAATCTCATTTTCAAAAAGTATATGAAGGTACAACTGAAGTTGCAGGAGCAATTATAACAGCAGTCTCAAATACAATATTTTCCTTTATCCCTGTTTTTTTTCTAACAGATCAAGAAGGTAAATTATTTCGTCCACTTGCATTTACAAAAACCTTTGCCATAAGTGCATCGGTAATATTAGCAATTACGGTTGTCCCCACGATTTGTTTGCATCTATTTAAACCTTCAAAATTCTCAAAGGAAATTTCTAGATTGATAGCTGCTGGAATTGGCTTTCTTTCAATTTTTATTTCAAAATTAGCTTTAACGCAATTAGATATCGGCAAATATTCAGGATGGCCAATCGCTATTACTATCGGTTGCATTATCGGATTACTCGTTAGCAGAATGTTGCAGGAAAAGTTTCTTCCTATGGAAGAAAATGGAGTCGCAAAATTTATTGGAAAATACTATTCCATTTCACTTCGCTGGGTTCTTGGGCATAAAATTGTTTTTATGATTTTACCGATTTTGATTTTGGTAACAGGAATCTCTATTTGGTCCAGGACAGGCAATGAATTTATGCCTCCCCTTGATGAAGGCTCTATTCTGTATATGCCCACCTTACTGCCGCAAGCTGGACTCTCTGAAGCAGTATCAATAAATAGTAAACAAGATTTAGCGATTGGAGCTGTTCCTGAAGTTCACTCTGTTGTAGGGAAGATTGGTCGATCTGGATCAGCTCTCGACCCCGCTCCAATTAGCATGGTTGAAACTATAATCAATTTGAAACCTGAATCAGAGTGGAGGAAAATTCCAGTGCAGAGGTGGTTTTCGGGATTACCAAAATTTTTGAAAGCACCGCTTGTTTTTCTTTTTCCGGAGGAAAGACAAATTACTAAAAATGAAATCCTAAAAGATATCCAAGAACGTTCTTCCATCCCAGGTGTAATTCCTACATTTCTACAACCAATTCAAGCTCGGATTGTCATGCTACAGACGGGATTTCGAGCAATGATGGGTGTGAAAATTTACGGTAAGGATTTGAAAGAAATCGAAAAGATCGGATTGCAGATGGAAGACATTCTGAAGTCAGTGCCTGGGACTGTAGATGTGATTGCTGATAGAATCGTAGGGAAACCTTATTTGGAATTTAATATTGATAGAGTAAAGATTGCTAGGTATGGTATTAATATTAAAGATGTTCAGGATGCTATCGAAATTGCAATCGGTGGTATGAACGTCACTGAAACAGTAGAAGAAAGAGAAAGATATCCTGTCCAAATTCGCTACTTGAGAGAGTTCAGAAATGATATTCCGGAACTTGAAAAAATATTCGTTCCTACTATTAATAAATCTACGCAAATACCTTTATCTCAATTGGTAACCATAAAAAGTGTTTTAGGTCCGCAAGAAATCAAAGGTGAGAAGGGATTGCTTACCGGTTATGTGACTTTGAATACTCGAGACAGAGATGAAATTGGTGTTGTAGAAGATGCCGAAAAGGCTCTTCAAGGTGCGTTGCGTGCTGGTCACTTAATCATACCTGCCGGTTATTATTGGGAATGGTCTGGTCAGTTTGAGAATCAAAGACGAGCAACAGCTCGAATGAAAATCGTAATTCCTGTTTGTTTATTTCTTATGTTTTTGATGTTATATATGGGTTTTGAAAGAAAGTGGATCGCCTTCATTATTTATTTTGGAGTCCTTGTATCCGCATCTGGTGGATTCATAATGCTTTCCTTATGGCATGTAAATTTATCTGTTGCAGTTTGGGTCGGATTTCTAGTTCTCTTTGGTGTAGTGGATGATGATGGAGTTGTCATCTCTACTTACCTCGAAAGCATATTTAAAAATGCAAAATTCAATAATATAGATGAAATTCGAGAAGCAGTTTTGCAGGGAGGGTTGAAAAGAATTCGTCCCTGTCTAATGACCGCAGCTACTACAATTTTTGGACTTGCCCCTATTTTTTGGTCAAATGGAAGGGGATCTGATATCATGCAACCAATGGCAATACCATCGGTCGGTGGAATGTTGATCAGCATAGTAACACTATTCATTGTTCCATGTTTATTTTGCGCGGTCGAAGAATGGAAATGGAAAAGAAGCGGAGTGACAAATTAAAGTATGGAATGGTACGCAAATACAGTTGAATCTATTTTAGTTGAATTGCGTTGCACTTTGCAAGGGCTGACTAGAGATGAAGTCATTGAAAGACAAAAAGAGTTTGGCAAAAATACGCTTAAAGAAGGAAAGAAGGTTTCTGGATTTCAAATATTTATTTCACAATTCACAAGTTTAATTATTTGGATTTTAATTGGATCTGCTTTTCTCTCTGGATTTCTCGGCGAATATATTGATAGTATTGTTATTATCTCAATTGTAGTTTTAAATGGAATTCTTGGTTTCTATCAAGAATACAATGCTGAAAAATCTATGGAAGCATTGAAAAAAATGACTACACCTCATGCTAAAGTTTTAAGAGATGGAGATATTAAATCTATTCCTAATCTAGAAGTTGTCCCCGGTGATATTATAGAGCTTGAGTCAGGTGACATCATACCTGCTGATGCAAGGATAATCTCAAGTTCAGAATTGAAAACCAACGAAGCTCCATTGACTGGAGAATCTGTTGCTGTTTCTAAAAACAATCATTCGTTATCTGGCACTGGTTTATCGATAGGTGAAAGAAAAAATATGCTTCATCTAGGAACAACTATTGTTACAGGAACAGCTAGGGCAATCGTCGTTGCAACGGGAATGAAGTCTGAAATCGGAAACATTGCACAGATGTTAGATGAAAATATTGAAGAGGAAACTCCATTACAATTGAAAATTAAGGAGTTCGGTAAATTCCTTTTACTGTTTTGTCTCGGTGTTGTTTTCTTATTATTTATTATTGGAGTTCTTAGGCAGATTCCGTTAATTACTCTTATTCTTACTTCAGTTAGTTTAGCCGTTGCTGCTATCCCAGAAGGTTTGCCTGCAATCATTACAGTGGCTTTATCTCTAGGTGTCGTGAGAATGTCAAAAAAAAATGCTCTAGTAAGGAAATTGTCCTCAGTTGAAACTTTAGGCTCGGCAAGCGTAATATGTACTGATAAAACTGGGACTCTTACTGTTGGACAAATGACTGTTAAATCTATATTTACGAACAGTGAAGTTTTTCAGATCACTGGAAGCGGATATAATCCGGAAGGAGAAATTACCGATTTAGAAGGTCAGATTAAATCGAAAGATCGAATTCCTGAAATTCTTGGTTCTTGCATGATACTTTGCAATAATTCGCATCTTTCTAATGAAAACGGAGAATGGATCAGTATTGGTGATCCAACGGAAACAGCTCTTCTGACATTGGCAACAAAACTTGGATTCAATTTTGAAGCTTGTAACAAAGAATGGGAAAGAGTTTCTGAAATCCCATTTGATTCAGATAGAAAAATGCAGTCCGTAATCTGTATAAATTCGAATCAAGTAAATCACTCATTTGTAAAAGGGGCACCTGATATAATACTTAAGAGGTGTAAAGATATCCAAACAGACCAGGGAATTTTTCCACTTACTTCGGAAATCAGGTCCAAAATCGAATCGCAATCCAAAGAATTTGCAAATCAATCTTTGCGTCTATTAGGGTTTGCTTATAAAGCAATAGATTCAGTAACTAATGGTAATCAAGATACTCTACCGGAAGATGATTTGGTCTTTCTTGGATTGACCGGAATGATTGATCCACCGAGAGCAGAGGTAAAGGAAGCAATCCGTAAATGCAATCGAGCTGGAATAAAAGTAGTCATGATTACCGGCGATCATCCTGATACTGCATTTGCAATCGCGAAAGATTTAAATATTGCATCTGATAAAAAACAGGTTCTGACTCCTTCTGAATTAGACACAATGGATGAAAAGGCTTTAGAAAAATCAGTTCGAGAAATATGTGTCTATGCCCGAGTATCCGCAAAACATAAGAGCCGAATTGTAAAGGCTTGGAAGTCTCAAAACGTCATCGTAGCAATGACTGGTGATGGTGTTAATGATGCACCAGCGATTAAGGCAGCCAATATAGGGATTGCGATGGGAAAGAATGGTACAGAAGTAACAAAACAAGCTTCTGATTTAATTTTAAATGACGATAATTTTGCTACGATAGTAAATGCAATTGAGGAAGGGAGGGGAATCTATAATAATATTAGAAAGACATTGCAATATTTATTATCTGGAAATATAGCTGAATTATTAGTAATGCTATTCTGCATATTAATCGGTCTTCCAATTCCCCTTTTACCAGTGCATTTACTTTGGATCAACCTCGTAACTGATGGACTTCCAGCATTATTTCTTGCATCAGATCCGATAGATACGGACGTGATGGAAGCACAACCCAAATCAAGCACAGAGAATCTCATCAATAAAGATTTTATAACTAATATGTGCCTAACAGGAGTATTAACTTCTTTAACTACTTTGGGAGTATACTTGTATGGATTGGAATATGAATCGGAAGAAATTGCAAGAACTCATGCTTTTGCAGTACTCGTTTTTATAGAATTATTTCGTTCTCTTTCCATTAGAAGTGAGAAACCAATTTGGAGAACTAATTTATTTGGCAATATGAAATTACTAATATTGATTCTAATAACAGCAAGTGTACAGATTTTTGGTCATCATAGTGAATTTTTCCGGAGTATTCTCAAAACCTCTATTCTGGATTGGGTAGATTGCTTTATGCTTTTAGGTGTCTCTATTGTTCCAATCTTCATACTGGAAATGTATAAGGTTGCCATTTCGAAAATCAAAAGCGATAATAAAGTATTTTCTTGAAGTCAGAAGGGGAACTCTCGGTTGATCATTCACATGAAATCAACCAATTTCGACAATCATCTAAGAAGGTAGAATATGAAAGTTAAAGACATCGTTTGTGGCATGGACATAGAATCAGAAACTTCAAATTTCAAACAGGTTTTTGAAAAAAAGAAATATTTCTTTTGCAGTGAAAAATGTATGACCAAATTTTTAGAAAGTCCTACAAGTTATATATTTAAGGAATTAGCTGTAAAAGATATCCCTCCATTTCATGACCAAACCTTGCATAGTATTTCTACACAAGAGAAAAAAAATCATCCAGTCCAATATACCTGCCCGATGCATCCTGAAATAATTCAAAGTGTTCCAGGAAGCTGCCCGAAATGTGGCATGACCTTAGAGCCAGTTATTACTAGCGGTGAAAAGGCTGATGATTCAGAATACAAATCTATGAAGTTAAGATTCATAGTAAGTTCAATTTTTACGGTTCCTATTTTTTTAAGCGCAATGAGCGATCTCATTTCATTCTTAAATCTTTCCAATTTTCTTGGAGCCAACAATGTGAATTGGATGCAAATGCTTTTTAGTATTCCCGTCGTTTTTTGGGGAGGTTGGCCGTTTCTTGTTCGCGCTTATCTTTCGATTATAAATCAAAGTGCCAATATGTTTACATTAATCGCCATCGGAACTTTGTCTGCTTTCTTCTATAGTTTGATTGCTCTCTTATTTCCGGGATTACTGCCAGTTGCATTCCAAGGACATGGGGGTATGACATTCTTATATTTTGAAGCTGCTGCTGTAATCACTACATTAGTGTTACTCGGTCAAGTTTTGGAATTAAAGGCACGCACGCAAACAGGTGCTGCAATTCGTTCGTTACTTGCCCTTACACCGCCAACTGCTACGAAAATAACGGAATCAGGCGACGAAGTTGTGGCATTGAAATCTTTACTTACTGGTGATCAAATTCGAGTAAAACCTGGGGAAAAAATCCCGGTAGATGGTTTAATTTTAGAAGGATCAAGTGATGTTGATGAATCAATGATAAGCGGAGAACCTCTAGCAATTTCCAAAGTAGCAGGGGATAAAGTGATTGGAGGAACAGTCAACGGGGAAGGCAGTTTCATTTTACAGGCAGAAAAAGTAGGTGAAGATACCGTTTTGTCGAGAATTATTAAAATGGTGAATGATGCACAAAGGTCTCGTGCTCCAATTCAAAAACTTGCTGATATAACATCTGCATGGTTTGTTCCTTTAGTTTTATTGATTTCAATTTCTACATTTATCGGTTGGTATCTTTTAGGGCCCGAACCAAAACTTTCCTACGGATTCGTGAATGCTGTCGCTGTTTTAATTATCGCATGCCCTTGTGCATTAGGTCTTGCAACACCAATTTCTATTATGGTTTCGGCTGGCCGTGGAGCATCCGAAGGTGTCTTATTTAAGGATGCTGCACAACTTGAAATATTGCATAAAATAAATACTTTATTTGTGGATAAAACTGGAACCTTAACTGAAGGGAAACCCGTTTTAACAGAGATAATCCCATTAAATGGAAGAAAAGAGAATGAGTTACTCGCTATTGCCGCAAGTATAGAGTCGAACAGCGAACATCCTTTAGCTCTTGCGATAGTCCAGAAAGCAAAATTAGATAAATTAGAATTAACCAAGGTCACAGATTTTTCTGCAATGGCAGGTAAGGCTGCAAAAGGAAAGATAGGTGACAGTATGTATTTTGTCGGATCAGAAGATATTTTTACAGAAAATCTCTCTAAAGAATTTGCAGATAAAGTGAATGAGATTCGCGAAGACGGTTCAACTGTTGTTTTCCTTTCAAAAGAACAAGTGCCCATTGGAATATTTGTAATTCGTGATAAAATAAAACCTAATACTCCAGCAGCAATCACGGAACTGCAATCTCTCGGAATAGAGATAGTAATGCTGACGGGAGATAATCTAAAGACTGCCCAGCACGTTTCCAAAACTCTTGGGATAACAAGAATTCATGCAGGGGTGCTACCTGAAGATAAAAAAAAATTTATCGACGAAGAAAAGAAAAAAGGGAGGAAAATTGCGATGGCTGGTGATGGTATTAATGATGCTCCTGCTCTAGCATTAGCTGACGTCGGAATTGCAATGGGAAATGGAACCGATATCGCAATGGAAAGTGCTGGAATTACCTTGATAAAAGGAGACCTTTCTGGTATAGCTCGTGCAATTAAATTGAGTCGAGCAACGTTTCTGAATATAAAGCAGAACATTTTTTTTGCATTTGCTTATAATGTTATCGGAATACCTATAGCAGCAGGATTATTATATCCGTTCTTTGAAATGTTGTTAAATCCAATGATTGCCGCACTTGCCATGAGTTTAAGTTCGATATCTGTAATAGGTAACGCATTAAGATTAAAAGTTATGAATGTGTAGGTTCTTAAACTATCTTTCAAATGGATTTTTTATCAATAGGATGCTGATCAAGGGCAACCTGCATACGTTTTCGGAACATTTACATAATGCTTTAATTCAGATTCTCCTTGACTCACATAACTTAGAAAAAATTGGGATCTCATCAATTACTTGCTTCTTCCCTTACAAATTGATCTCAATACATCCTTTACACACTAGATTTTAATTCTTCGATCCAGAACACGATGTACACACCAGGGGTGTGTCATGGCTTGGAAGGTGACAAACGTGTTTTAAGAGAGAATGAAATTTGTTGTCGCGTGGAAACGTGGAGGCTGGTCTCTCACAGACCTTTGCCATGAATTCAATATTAGTCGGGTCACTGGCTATAAATACTTAGAACAGTATGAGCTATATGGTCTTGATGGTTTAAAAGACAAAAGTAGAAAACCCAAACGGCACCCACACCAAACCCGAAAGAAGATCATAGAACTAATCTTACAGGAAAGGAAAGAACATCCGAGATGGGGAGCAAGGAAACTTTTGGCTTCTTTATCCGCTAGACTTCATATGATAAAGAAGTGGCCTCATCCAAGCACTGTCGGTCGCATTCTTAAAAATCACAACCTAATCAAAGCCCCAAAACGAAGGATCCGAAGGGAAAGTATCGAACAACCGTTTTCTCATGCACTTGGTCCCAATGATATTTGGTGCGCGGATTTTAAGGGTCATTTCACTGTTGGGAATGGAGAAAGATGGACTCCGTTAACCGTAACTGATGCATATAGTCGTTTTTTACTTTGTTGTGAGATTGTTGTTAAGGCGGATACAGCCAATGTAATCAATGAATTTACGAAGTTATTTACTCAATATGGAATGCCTCTTGCCATCCGAACGGACAATGGAACTCCGTTTGCATCCAATGCACTTGCTGGACTCAGTAAACTTTCTGTTTGGTAGATCAAACTTGGAATTAAATTGGAGCGAATCGAGCCCGGGAAACCACAGCAGAATGGTAGGCATGAACGAATGCATAAAACGTTAAAAGAAGAAACTGCGTTGCCACCAAGATCGAGTTTAGATGCCCAACAGAAAGCATTTCGGGAGTTTCAAAAGGAGTTCAACTATCTGAGACCCCATGAAGGAATCCAGAATTCATTTCCAGCGAAGCATTATCAGAAGTCCAAACGAAAGTTTCCCAAAAGGATCGTTAAAGGTTCTTATCCAACAAACATCATGATTGGTGAAGTGAATGATATTGGAAATCTACATTTTGAAGGACATCGGATCTTTTTATCTTCCGCTCTTGCATTAGAGGAAGTTGGTCTGGAAGAGATCTCTTATAGACATGTGAAGATTCATTTTTATGGAGTCAGTCTTGGAGTAATCGACTTATACACCGGAAAATTGTTTCAATTTAAAAACCCAATGCCATCCTCATTAACGTCTGAATCAGGATTTTGATGCACCTTTTTGTAAAGTATGTATTAAGACAAAACTGTAAAGGATGTACGAGTACAGTCACAACAGGTATGGATAGGTCAGATAGGTAACAAAAGAGACAACTCACATAGGTAACACCTAAAATGAGTATCGGAGGACAATCCGATGCCTTGGAAGGAAACCAAAGTGATAGAAGAAAGAATCAAGTTTATAGCAGCTGTTAAAAGTGGCAAATGGTGTTTTGCTGATCTTTGTAGAGACTTCAACATCTCAAGAAAAACTGGATATAAGTATTTAAAGAACTACGAGTCGGAAGGAATCGATGGACTCAAAGATAAATCCAGAAAACGAATCAGTCAATCCAATGAAACTCCTGAAAAAATTGTTCGACTGATTGTAGATTTACGAGAAGAACATCCATCTTGGGGACCTAAGAAACTTCGGCCCATATTAAAAGCACGATTCCACAGACTAAAACACATTCCCAGTGAAACAACAATTGGTAATATCCTAAGGAAAAAAGGACTTATCAAACCAAAGAAGAAACGACCGAGAGTTCCACAATCTCTCTTTCCATTTTCTGATGTTGTTGCTCCTAATGATGTTTGGTGTGT